>DAOWMW010000213.1 GCA_030642865.1 Desulfobacteraceae bacterium | reverse complement strand
GCAGTCAGGCGGGATGCATCGGCGCTTAAAATGTTAAGTTATTTTTGAGCGAGCCCTTAGGATGCTGAATATTTACTGAAAAGTTTCAAGCTGTGCGGTTAGCTATTAGCCCAAAAGATTACAGGATGTGTTTTTATCCACTGGGTGTTATTTCCTGCTGCGGATTCCATATCCGCAGGGCAGAAATGGATTCTGCCGAGCAACCACACAGGGTTTTGCCCCTACTCAGGTCGAAAAGTTTTATAATTTCTTAATAACATTTATGGTAAATATTAAGGAGAAAAATATGCTGGAATTAATCAAAAAAACATTGTTAACGGGGATAGGCCTGGCTGTTGTTACTAAAGATAAAGCGGAAAGTCTTGTAAAAAAGCTAGTGGAAACGGGGGAATTAACTGAAAATGAAGGGAAAGACTTTATCAGCAGCATACTGGAAAAATCAGAGGATGCAAAAAAAGAGCTGGAAGAAAAAATTGAAGCCATTGTAAATAAAGTGCTGGGTACGATAAATGTGGCCACAAAGGCCGATATTGAAAGGCTGGAAAAAAAAATAGACGAAAATGACTGATTTTACAATCTGCCCCGGATTTATGGCTGCAGGGGTTGCTGCCCAGATTAACAAAAAAGGGGTAATCGACCTTGGACTTATTTATTCGGAAAAAGATGCCAGCGTTGCAGGGGTCTTTACAAAAAGCCTGGTTCAGGCGGCCCCTGTTATTCTTGATAAAAAACGGGTGAAATCAGGGAAATGCCGGGCAATAATAGTAAACAGCGGCAATGCTAACTGCTGTACAGGTGAAGATGGAATGGCTCATGCAGTGGCCATGACCGAATTTATTGCATCCAGTCTTGATCTCCCTGAAGAAAAGGTTCTTCTGGCTTCAACCGGCGTAATTGGAGAACCTTTTCCCATAAACAGGGTGGAAACTGCTGTTCCTGGTTTGATAGAAGCCCTTAGCCCCCATGGTTTTGAAAATTTTGCCAGATCGATTATGACAACAGATACAGTGAAAAAACTGATTTTTCGGCATAAAGAGATCAACGGCAAAAAAATTACTGTTACAGGTGTTGCAAAGGGTGCAGGGATGATCCGGCCGGACATGGCCACCATGCTTTGCTTTATCTGCACAGATGCAGGGATTGCTCCTGATTTGCTTCACACCCTGCTTTTGTCGGCCACAGAAAAGTCTTTTAACAAAATTACAATTGATGGAGACACCAGCACCAATGACACTGTCATTATAATGGCGAATAATGATTCCCGAGTGACAATTGAAAATAAAACGGAAATAAATATTTTTCAGCAATTACTGAATGATCTTCTGTTAGCCCTTGCAAAAATGCTGGTAAAAGATGGTGAAGGTGTAACAAAATTTGTTGAGGTAATTGTAAAAGGGGCTGAAAATAACCATGATGCCGGAAAAATAGCAGATACCATTGCCAATTCCAATCTTGTTAAAACAGCATTTTTCGGTGAAGATGCAAACTGGGGAAGAATTATTGCCGCGGCAGGAAGAGCAGGAGCACAAGTTAATCAGGATTTAATTGATATATATTTTAATGATGTAATGATGGTAAAAAACGGAATGGGATGCGGCAAAGATGTTGAAGCCCTGGCCACAAAAGTGTTGAAAAAATCAGAATTTGTTCTGACCCTGGATTTAAACATAAAATCCGGCTTTGCTTCTGTATTTACATGCGATTTTTCTGTGGATTATGTTAAAATTAATGCAAATTACAGAACATAGTTTCCCATGCCTTTAGTCCGTTTACAAAAATTTCTCTCCATGGCAGGGGTTTGTTCACGAAGGGAGGGGGAAAAACATATCACAGGGGGCCTGGTAACGGTTAACGGAGATGTTGTTACCCAGCTTGGAACAAAGGTTGATTCAGATACAGATATGGTCAGGTTTAATGGAAAACCTTGCACCATAACCGGCAGTTTGATCTACATTGCCTTAAACAAGCCTGAAGGATATGTCACAACCTGCAGTCAGCCAGGGGACAAGATTGTACTCGATATTCTTGATATTGATCAGCGGGTCTATCCTGTTGGCAGGCTTGATAAAGACTCAACAGGGCTACTTATACTCACAAACGATGGTAATATGCACCACAGGCTTTTACATCCATCTTTTGACCACGAAAAAGAGTATGAAGTTACTTTAAGAAAACCATTATCGGAAAAAGCATTAAAAAAAATTGAAAAAGGGCTTCCTTTAATGGGTACGAAGACCAGGCCTGCAAAAATTAAAAGAGTCTCCCCTGAATTTTTTCGGATTATATTAAAAGAAGGGAAAAACAGGCAGATCCGGCGAATGGTCAGGAAGGTCGGAGGCCGTGTTGAAAAGCTAAAAAGAACAAGGTTCGCAAATGTCAGTCTCCAGGGTCTTCCCATTGGCCAGTGGCGTTATCTAACCGGGAAAGAAAAAAAAAAGCTCACGAAAATATGACACCCCCACTCCTCTGATTTCCACAAGAAGTTTTGGCTTTATTCAGGCATCATTCACCAGCAAATCTACAGGATTATAAAACTATTATGCGATATGAAGGTCCCATATACCGACCTCCAAGTGAGGCAGATTCACTCCTGATTCAAGCTACAGTCGGATGCCCCCACAACAAATGCACCTTTTGCATGGTCTACAAAGACCTTCCAGGTTTCAAGATCCGAAAGGTTTCAGAAATAAAAGAAGATATACTAAGTGCCAGAGATGTTTACGGAGAAAATGTTTCAACCCTTTTTTTTCCGGCTGGAAATACTATAGCTATGAAAACCGGGGATCTGTGCGAAATATGCTCCTTTGCAAAGGAGACTTTTCCGTTTTTACAGCGAATTACTGTATATGGTTCATCCCAGTATATTCACAAAAAAGGGCCTGAAGGGTTAAAACTTCTTGCTAAAGCAGGGTTGTCGAGAATTCACGTGGGGCTTGAATCCGGAGATGATGTAATACTAAAAAAAATTCAAAAGGGAACAAACAGCCAGCAACAGATTGAAGCCGGGAAATGGACAATCAATGCCGGCATTGAATTAAGTCTCTATCTAATTCTTGGAATAGGGGGGAAAAAACGTACCATGGAGCATGCCATGGAGTCTGCCCGGGTATTAAGCAGTATCTCCCCCGATTTTATCAGGCTAAGAACTTTTGTTCCTAAAATAAATACCCCATTGTTAGATGATGTAAAAAACGGAAAATTTATTATGCTGGAACCCCACGAAATTTTAAAAGAAACAGCTTTACTTATAAAGAATTTTTCAGGAAGATCCTACTTGACAAGCGATCATTATACTAACTATGTCAATTTAGAGGGGAAACTCCCTCAAAAAAAAGAGGAACTTTTAAAAAAAATAGAAAAAGAGTTAACCAGGGACAAAAGCACTTTTAGATCCTTTTTTGTTGGTAATGCTTAGGGCTCGCTCAAAAATAACTTACCCCCATAATTGCGCCTGGCTTGTAGTCGTCTTCAAGGCGCATCAAGGGTTGCATACTCGGAGCATTTTGGGCACCCACAAGGGATG
>DAOWMW010000160.1 GCA_030642865.1 Desulfobacteraceae bacterium | reverse complement strand
TGGCAATTTTAAGTGTTGAGGCGCCTGCCTGACAAGGCGTGAAAACGCAGGAATATCAAGATATTTATACGTTTTCGTAACGCAGTCAGGCAGGATGGATCGACGCTTAAAATGCTAAGTTATTTTTGATCGAGTCCTTAACATTTAAAATTGCCAATTTATTTTTGTGCGAACCCTTAGCATCGTGAATTTATTTCATACCCAATCCTTAACTGCATTTTGACCATCCACATCCGTGGCAAATTGTGCATCCTTTTTCATGTATTAATGGACCGCAGCATTCAGGGCAGATGGCATTGCCGGTCTTTATTTGCTCTGTGAGGGTGTGGGAAACTTTTCCCCCTGGCCTGTTACTCTTTATTCTGTCGTCGTATACGGCTGTTTTGTTAATTTCCAAAACCTGTTTTTCGCGGCTTCCATAGCGGTAAACTGTGATCCCCTTGCATTTTTTTTCAAATGCATAAATGTATGCTTTTTTAATATCATTTTTTGAGGCGGCTGAAGGAAAGTTGATAGTCTTTGAAACAGCATTGTCCGTAAATTTTTGAAATGCTCCCTGTATATTGATGTGGTCCCTGGCTGATATGTCATGGGATGTTACAAAAAGTTTTTTTAGATTGTCAGGTATATGGTCAGATGACTGCAGGGAGCCTGTTTTTGAAATTTCTTTTATTATTTTATTAGTATAAATTCCTTTTTTTTTGGCTTCCCTGGCAAACAGGGTATGTATTTCATAAAGGGTTTCATTATCAAGAACATGTCTTTTGAATGCAACGGCAAATAAAGGCTCTATTCCGCTGGAGGTGTCGGCTATTATGCTTAAGGTGCCTGTGGGTGCAATTGTGGTTGTTGTGGCGTTGCGCATAAATGGAGTTTGAGGGTTATTATATATGCTTTTATTGTAAGCCGGGAAATTTCCTCTCTTTTTTGCAAGTTCGGCAGATGCGTTTTTTGATTCTTTTGAAATAATCGACATTACTCCCTCTGCCTGTGCCACTGCTCCAGGGGAATCATAGGGAATTTTAAGTTTTATCAGCATATCGGCAAATCCCATTACTCCCAGGCCGATTTTTCTGGTCGCTTTACTCTTTTTTTCAATGGATAAAATGGGGTATTTATTGATTTCAATAACATTGTCTAAAAAATGAACCGCGTTATGAACCGTTTTTTTAAGTCTGTTTATGTTAATTGAATTTTTTATTACCATTTTGGAAAGATTGATGGACCCCAATGTGCATGACTCATAGGGAAGAAGCGGTTGTTCACCACAGGGATTGGTGGCCTCAATCTTTCCCAGTTGCGGAGTTGGATTATATCTGTTTATTTCATCGATGAATATAATCCCTGGTTCTCCGGTCTGCCACGCTGAATCGATTATTTTTTGAAAAATTTTTTTTGCTGGAATTGTTTTGGTTTTTTCACCTGTCCTGGGATTGATAAGTTTATAATCGGTATTTTTTTTAAGGGCATTTATGAACTTATCGGTTATTCCCACAGACAGATTGAAATTGTTTAATTTCAATCTGTTGTTTTTTGATTTAATAAAAGCCTCTATGTCAGGGTGATCAACGCGGAGAACTGCCATGTTTGCTCCTCTGCGTCTCCCCCCCTGTTTGACTGTCTCTGTTGAAACATCATATACATTCATGAATGAAACAGGACCGCTTGAAACACCTGCAGTGGACATAACAGTATCATTTGCAGGACGTATGCTGGAAAATGAAAATCCTGTTCCACCACCACTTTTGTGTATTACTGCTGTATGTTTCAAGGTTTCAAAAATACTCTCCATTGAATCTTCAATTGGCAAAACAAAGCATGCTGCAAGCTGGCCCAGGTTCCGGCCGGCATTCATAAGCGTTGGAGAATTAGGCAAAAACCAGAAGTTTGTCATCATTTTTAAAAAATCCTGTTCAGTCTCATCAGTTTTGGCTCCCTGATCGAATATTTTGTCAGCTTTGGCTATGTTTGCCGCTACTCTTCTAAAGAGGCCTTCGGGAGTTTCCATGACTTTGCCTGAACTGTCTTGTTTAAGATATCTTTTTTCAAGAACAGCTTTTGCATTTTGTGAAATCGATTTTTTCATTATATCTATCCCATGGCTCGAAATTTTTCCTTTAGTTTTTCTTCGACAATCGCAGGAACCATGTTATTGATATCTCCGCCAAAACGGGCAGCTTCCTTGATTATTGATGAACTTGTGAATATCCACTTTAAACCTGACATGAGAAAAACCGTTTGAATGTTTCTGTTGAGCTTCCTGTTCATCAGTGCCATCTGGAACTCATAGTCGAAATCTGAAAGTACTCTCATTCCCCGGAGTACGGCATTGGCATTTTTCTTCTCTGCATAATCGACCAAAAGTCCGCCAAAGGAATCCAGCTCGATATTTGGCATATCCCTTAAGCTTTTTTTAAGCATATATAGCCGCTCTTCCATTGAAAAAAGATGGTTTTTTTGTGAGTTCATCAGTACGGCCACAATAACCTTGTCAAAGAGTCTGCACCCACGTTTAATAATATCTATATGTCCGTTTGTAACCGGATCAAATGATCCAGGGTAGATCGCTATTTTTTCCATAAATTAGTCCTCGAATAATTCAGTATTGTTCGGTTGGGAAGTTGCCAGAAAAAATACGGAAAGTTTTTGATCTGTGATTATTTTGGCTAATCGCTAACTGCTAACTGCATAGCTTGAAAGTTTTTAATCGGACGGGCCCGGGTCTAATTTCGGCCATGGACTGAGCTATAATAAAATTCAACAAGTGTAAATGATTAATTTCTGATAACAAAAGATACCATGGTACTCCCGTATTTTCTTTGGTCGAAAAGTTTTAATCCTTTAATTCCCTGAGGAACAGGTTCCATGGGTGAATGCTCTATAACAATGAAACCTTCTTTTTTTAACAGGGAATTTTTGCACAGATTCTGTAATGCCGGTTTTATAAGTTCCATGTTGTATGGAGGATCCATGAAGATAAGATCAAAGGAATTTTTTAAGGATTTTATAAAACCGAGGCCAGAGAGAACATTCCGTTTGATAATTGCAGATTTTTCCCCAAGCCTGCAACGTCTGATATTTTTATCTATTACCATGGCGGCGCCTTTATCTTTTTCCATGAATATGGCATATTTGCCGCCCCTGCTGAGGGCTTCAATCCCCATTGCCCCTGTTCCTGCAAAAAGATCCAGAATATCAGCATTTTGCAGATGAAGCCTGAGAATATTAAATATGGCTTCCCGCAAACGATCTGAGGTTGGCCGTGTGGTATTGCTGCCTGGGGATAATAGTTTTGTCCCTTTTAGGGTGCCGCTTATTATTCTTATTGCCATTATTAAAAATTATGGTTTTTTTCGATCGTAGGGGCGCCCCTTGTGGTCGCCCTGATTCGGGCAACCACGAGGTTGCCCCTGCTATTTAAATTTGTTGATGCTGGAAGCATTTATAACATCACCGTCAACCATTATAACCAGACGTTCAATAAGATTTTTCAGCTCCCTTACATTCCCTGGCCATGAATAACCAATAAGTTCTTTTAGTCCGTTTTCAGTAATAGTCTTTTTACCACACCGATTCTGTTTTATACTCATATCAAGAAAATATTCAGCGAGTACAGGTATATCTTTTTGGCGCTCCCTTAAAGGAGGGACTTTTATCGGGATAACATTTAATCTGTAATAGAGATCCTCCCTGAAATTTTTATTTTCTATCTCTTTTTCAAGATTTTTATTGGTTGCCGCTATAACCCTTAAATCGATCTCAATAATTCTGCTTCCCCCCAGGCGCTGGAGTTTTTGTTCCTGGAGGACTCTTGTGATTTTTGACTGGGTCTTTAAACTCATATCCCCTATTTCATCAAAGAAAATAGTACCTCCGCTTGCCATCTCCAGTTTCCCTATTTTTTTTACTGCAGCACCGGGAAAGGCACCTTTTTCATGCCCAAAAAGTTCGCTGTCAATGAACTCCTCCGGCATTGCAGCACAGCTGATGTCGATCAGAGGTTGGGACGCTCGGGGGCTTAAAAGGTGTATTGTGCGGGCCACAAGCTCTTTTCCTGTCCCATTTTCTCCTTTGATAAGTATCCATGCGTTTGTTGGAGCAGTGATCTGTATCTGTTTTTTTAAATCTATAATCTGTTGGCTGGTCCCTGTTAATGAATGTTTTTCAAGTGTTTTTTTTCTAAGATACTTATTCTCCTCTTTAATACGTCTGAAGTTCAGCGCATTATTTATTGCTACAATAACCTTGTCTATGGAAAGAGGCTTTTCAATAAAATCGTATGCACCAAGTTTTGTAGCATTTACAGCTGTTTCTATTGTCCCGTGGCCTGTAATCATAATGACCTGGATAAAGTCATTATTCTTTTTGAT
>DAOWMW010000236.1 GCA_030642865.1 Desulfobacteraceae bacterium | reverse complement strand
CCCTTTTAGCGCATGTAAATCCAGACCAGGTAAATCCATCTCTTCGATCTTATCGGCCGTCTCAAAAAGTGCAAAAATTTTTCGGAGTCGCTGTGAATGTTGTGGTTGAATCCCCGCAACACTTCCAGTTTCAAACAACTTCTTCAAGCCCGTGCTTTTGAATCTTTTAATCATAAAATTGCGTATAACGCATTACGTATAAAATCGCAATATTTTTAACCTGAAAATAATCATAAATAAAAAAAACCAGACAAAAAAATATAATTATTTTTCTGCCTGGCCATTGTTTATTTATAGATCAATATATGCCCTGATTATTATTCTTCTTTCCAGTCTTCCCCATACTCCTCACCTGGATCAGGTAAAGAAAGAGCAGGTTTTTTTACATTTGCGGGCTGCACTTTCCTGTAAACTTTTTTATAATCGAACTTATTACCACTCACCATTAAAAGATCATTTTCAACCGAAATTCCAAACTGCTTTTCATTCTCCAGGAGGTAAGGGAGGATTAAATCCCAGTCACCCTGGGACAATTCCACAAATTCCCCTCCATTTAGCTGCTCTTCCACAATCTTATGCCCAGGATCTCTTAAGTATATGGCTCCGCCAGATGCAAGGGAAAAGAGATTAGAACCAGGGTAAGGGGCATCAAGATCTGCAGGGGTTCCGTCCTCCTTAAATTCAAGTCCGTTTACAATGACAAACCCCCCGCCAGCTAAAGGATCTCCTGCCATAAAAGATTCTGCAAGGTAATCAAGACATGTTCCATTAATAATTACCCTGGGAGAACCTGTCCCATTTATCAAAGGTCGTCCAGCCGCATTCCCTTTGATATAAACTTCACCACCCTTGGCACCATACATAAAGGTCTGTCCCACATCACCATGAACCACGAGTTTTCCCCGATTCATGATCTGGCCAAGCTGATCCTGGGCGTTGCCATGGACATTTATTTCCATACCATCTATACCGGATGCAATATAATCTCCGGAACTGTCATAAATATCTATTTTTACATCACTGGATTCTTTACCAAAGCCGCAACCCGTAAATCTCTGCCCTTTATAGCCATAACAGATATACTTTTTCCAGCCTAAACGGTAAGCCTTATTAATAAGCCTTGAATCACAATTTCGCCCCTCGGGCTGAAAATTACGCGCATTTACAGCAAGAATTTTTTCACAGCCTTCAGGTCCTCTGAGGGCATCCCTTGTTTCCCAGTCAATATGGGCATAGATACTCTTTGCATGCTCATTAAGCCCGGGGATGGAATCAAAAATTTCATAAAGAGTCCCCCTTACAATCTGGAGAATGGAACTCCTCTTTTTGTCCCCTGTGGGATAAAGACGATCATTTAAAAAGGTTAAGATCTCTATACCTTTTTCTCTTCTGTCATCAGCCTCTTTTGCGTTAAGAGCAATCTGTTCACACAGATATTTTATCTGCTCAAAGGACCATTTCTCCATACTCCCGATGCAAAAATTCTTAAATTCTGAAATATCCTCGGGCCCAAAGAGATTGTCGAGTTCACCAGATATCTTGTCAGATTCAGGGATGGTATTAATTTCAATTGTTGTGTCAAAATGTTTTTGCCCGGCGGGAACACTCACAGCCTCCCCAAACTTGTTTGCAGTAACCAGGACTTTTGACCCATCCCCTTTACCGGAATCCTTTACTGTGAAAGCAAAGGCGCCTCCGTCAGTTGAACTTCCGCCACGGGCATTCCAGTATTTATCAGCTACAGGACAAAACCTGTTGTCTTCTGCTGCAATATTTTCAAGGGTTGCATCAATGGCCTGCTTTTCCGAACATACCAGGCCGATTTGAACATCTTCCCTTTCCTGCAAAGCAAAAACCTGGGGCCGCAGCATTGCCGTATCTGTTATACCGAGCAACTGATAAAATTTTTTTTCGGGATTATTCATGGCAATAATAAAAAACCAGGGACCATCAGGAGAAGCATGGATATGCTGTGACTGAATATACCTGTAGATCCTCTGTTTAGCCGCAGGAAGGGAATCAAAATCATACTCGGTAGTGGGCGCAAGGGCTTCTATTATATACTCCATGGGATAATTAAATGTACGCTTATACAAATCAAGGAGAAGAACAGAGACCTCTGTATCTGTTAGAAACTGAGGATGTATATTATGCAGCTTTAAATATTCACTCACAGAATGATAATTAGCAAAATCACCATTATGGACAAGCGCTTCATGCATACCTGTAAAAGGATGTGCTCCCCCAGGATGCCACAGTCTTCCCCGGGTGGGATACCGCTGGTGAGCTATCCAGCCATGGGCTTTAAAATCTTCAAGGCAATAGTACTGGGCAACCTGTTCCGCATACCCCACCACCTTTAAAATCATAATATTACGTCCATGGGAAAGAACAAAAGCTTTTTTGTCACCCAGGGCAGCATAATAGGTCTGATTTAACCGGTTTGTATTTTGAGATATAAACTCATCTTCCGCCTTCCGCTGGCTGAGCGCTGCAAGGTCATTTTCCTCAACAAACTGCTGGAGGATATCCTTTTTAACTCTTACAAAATAACGCCACACGTCAGGGGGTCTGACCTCAAGGCCAATATCCCTGTAGTCATCAATAATGGAGACTTTTTCAGACTTGTGAACATCCATAAAAGGTTCTATATTAGAGGACTCAACATCATTTCTCGATTCAGAATCTATATAGGCCACCTGAATAAGATAATGACTATCTAAAATATCCTGGGTAACACCAAGGTCTTCGGAGGAAAGGCCCACTGCTGCAATACCTCCTCCCTTCCCATTACCCCGGTTATGCATCTGAACAGAAGGCTCATAAATATGTCGTCCGCTAACCGGAATCGATGCAATGAAACCGGTTACACCGCATCCACCCTCTTCATCAAGTTTGTTCACAGGCGCATCAATAAAGGGTAGTCTCCCCCTTGACGCAAAAAGTTTATCAATTATATCATTATGATTCTGTTTCATTACACTTTTTCCCTATAAATAATGCCCGTCGAAAAATTCCAGTTTTCCTTCAGACACTAAATAACCATCTTGTAATCGGGGGCAGGCGTATATTTTGCCCTTTCACTCTCTTCGAGATAATCAAGGTGAACCAGAAGATCTGAACGCCCCACAAGCTCCCGGATGCTCTCCAT
>DAOWMW010000044.1 GCA_030642865.1 Desulfobacteraceae bacterium | reverse complement strand
TGCCTCAACACTTAAAATTGCCAATTTATTTTTGTGCGAACCCTAAACAAGTCATGCCCTGATTTTAAAAGGGAGAGCCTTTTGAACTGCGTTTCCAGGCTGAGCCTGGAAACGAGAACACCAAAGGGCTTTTGTACTACCAGCCCAAAGTAAGGTATTGATGCATTGAATCAGCAGCCTGTCTTCCTGCGCCCATGGCAAGGATTACAGTGGCAGACCCTGTTACAATATCACCCCCTGCCCAGACTCCTTTTTTGGTGGTTTTACCATTTTCTTCATCAGCTACAATATAACCCCATTTATTTAATTCGAGACCTTCGGTCGATTTGGTAAGGAGGGGATTTGGTCCCGCACCCACAGCTATAATTGCAAGGTCACACTCAAGATCAAACTCGGAACCTTCTATGGGAACAGGCCGTCTTCTCCCTGAAGCATCAGGTTCTCCCAGTTCCATTTTTAAACCGGTCATCCCGGAAAGGCGTCCGTTTTCATCACCTGAAAATTTTACAGGACTGGTTAAAAAGAAAAATTCCACCCCTTCTTCTTCTGCGTGGTGTACTTCGGCTCCCCTTGCAGGAACTTCAGCTCTTGATCTTCTATAAACAATTCTTGAAGTTTCTGCGCCAAGACGCAGTGCTGTTCTTGCTGAATCCATGGCAACATTGCCGGCACCCAGGGTAATAACATTTTTCCCCTTTATTATAGGTGTATCATATTCAGGGAAAAGATAGGCTTTCATAAGGTTTGAGCGTGTGAGGTATTCATTCGCAGAGAAAACACCTGTAAAGTTTTCACCAGGAATATTTAAAAATGTGGGAAGCCCCGCACCAACACCAAGGTAAATGGCATCGTAACCTTTTTCAAAAAGTTCATCAAGGGTCAGTGTCCGTCCGATAACAGCGTTGCACTCCACTCTGGCGCCAAGGGCCTCAAGGCCTGCGACCTCTGCAAAGACTATATCCTTGGGAAGCCTGAACTCGGGAATACCATATACCAGAACTCCGCCGGGTTTATGAAAAGCTTCAAAAACAGTTACTTCATGCCCTTTTAAAATAAGATCGCTGGCAACGGTTAAGCCTGAAGGGCCGGAACCGACAACTGCAACCTTTTTACCTGTTGCCGCAGCTTTTTTTGGCTTGGCTGCTGTTTTGTTTTTCCGCTCATAATCTGCTGCAAATCTTTCAAGGTTACCAATGGCAACGGGGTCACCTTTTTTGCCAACGATACATTTACCTTCACATTGCATCTCCTGGGGACAGACTCTTCCGCAAACAGCGGGAAGACTGTTTTTCTCCCAGATTTTGCTTATTGCATTTGAAATTTTTCCTTCCTGAATAAATTTAATAAATCCGGGTATATCCACCCCCACTGGACAGCCTTCAACACAGCCCGGTTTTTTGCACTGGATACATCTTGACGCTTCTAATATTGCCGTTTCAAGGCTTTGTCCCAAAGGAACTTCTTCAAAATTTTTAGCTCTGACAGCAGGTTCCTGCTCAGGCATGGGTTGTCTTGCAACTTTTTCTTTTTTAACTTTTTTGTCTGTCACTTTTGTCCTCCGATACAGTTTGTTGAATCCGAAATCAGTTATGCTTTTTGCAGATTGCAGTACTCGTCATAAGATTCTTTTTCTTCAATGGTATATGCCCTGAGGCGAAGCATGAGTTCATCAAAATCAACCTTATGCCCATCGAATTCCGGTCCGTCAACACATGCAAATTTTGTTTCACCTCCGACTGATACGCGGCAGCCGCCGCACATTCCCGTACCATCAATCATTATTGGATTCAAACTGACAAGGGTTTTTACTTTGTATTCTTTGGTCATATTGCAAACGGCTTTCATCATTGGAACGGGCCCTATTCCAACCACCAGCTTGATATCTTCTTTTTCCAGGGTTTCTTTTAAGATATCGGTAACAAAACCATGGTGTCCATAGGAACCGTCATCAGTACAGACATGAAGCCTTGTGGATGCGGATTTCATCTCATCTTCAAGAATAAGGAGGCCTTTATTTCTGGAGCCGATTATGGAGGTAACATCATTTCCCACTTCTTTTAAGCCCCGTGTAATGGGATGCAAAACAGCAACACCTGTTCCGCCGCCAACGCAAATTACTTTACCAACCTTATCCAGATGAGTGGGAGCCCCAAGGGGGCCAATAACATCCATAAAGCTATCCCCCACTTTTAAATCTCTGAAAATAGCAGTCGATTTTCCCACAACCATATATATAATGGTAATTGTCCCTTTTCCCGGATCAGTATCAGCCATGGTCAAAGGAATACGTTCTCCTGTTTCAGTTGCCTTTAAAATAACGAACTGGCCCGGCTTTGCCTTTCGGGCAATAAGAGGCGCCTCTATTTCGTTAAGTACAACTGTCCCCTCTGCCATCTCCTGGCGTTTTATTATTTTAAACAATGGATACCTCCTGTGTATATTCTGTTTTCAGGGTTTTGGTCTAATTTTGGCCATATACTGAGCTATAATAAAATTTGACATTTGATAGTCGATGTTATGACCAACCCCTGGTTTCATAAAATCAGTTTCTATGTAGATTGTCAGATAAATAATTTTGACCTGTGCGGTTAGCTATTAGGTGTTAGCTATTACGTCAGCAGGAAATAACACCCAGTGGGTGAAAACTTGCAATAGCAAAACATCCTGTGATCATTTTGGCTAATAGCTAACTGCTAAAGGCTAACCGCACAGCTTGAATAATCTCACTGGGTTATCGGTGCCGGAGTACTATAGTCTGACAATCTATGAATTTTTGTCTCTTAATCGATACTTGTGTAAAAAGGTCTCCCTTCCTGGTAGGAAAGAGTAATAATACCTTCTGCAGTCAATTCATCAAGCTGTTCCCTGACGGAAGCTTCCGACAGGATATCTGCAAGTTCCGCAGTGCCAAATGGCCGTTTTTCAGCTGCAAAAACTTCTTCTAGTCTGGCCTTTAAAAATTCTTCTTTTAGTGCTTCTGAAAAATCATCCCGGTCGTATGCCAGTGCATATTGCTGTTCGCCCTTGTATGTTGTTTCCCATGGCCTGCGCAACCCTGAAGAAAGGAGAAGTCTGATCCTGGAATTATATTTCACAAGACGATATATGCTTTGGAGCCTGGCTATATTTTCAGGGGTTTTCTCTATGGGGCCAAGGGTTGCCAGGACTTTGCTGAAATTTTCCATTGTACGTATGAATTCTTCCGAGTTGTTTAAATCAGCGTGGGCTAAAGCTATACGCTGCCGGTTAAATCCTGCCAAAGAAAATAATTTTTTCAGAAGATTTACCCGGCTCCAGGTATGGTCTACTCCAAAGGAGTGGTGGCAGTCTTCAGGAACGCATCCCACAAGTAATAATCCCGGCGTTCCTTTGAGAAAAGCCATGGCCATGACACTGGGATCGATGAGCCCCAAACACCGTACCCCCAGGATATGATTTTTGTGGTCATATTTTAATCCGCGAATTCCAGCATTATCTGCCGCAGGAAGACCTGACCAGGAACAGGCAAAAGCAATGAATTCATCATCATCCATTTGTTTGGCCAAAGATACCACGCGGACTTCCCGCTGCTCGGTGGTACTGTTTTGAAGAGTTAATGCCTGGTAGGGACAAGCAGCGACACATGTACCGCCACCGGTGCAGACCATGGGATCCACCACCCTGGGAAGTACACCGCTGTCTTCGCCTTCTATTACGCTTATTGCGTTACAGTCGCAAAGTTCCTGGCATTGTCCGCATCCAACACATTTTTCCGGATCAACAACACTCACAAGCCTGGGAGAAAAAAGCTGGCCGTCTTTTGCTTTTTTCAGCAATTCTGCATTTTTTCTTCCCGCTTTTTTACCCTGGCTTAAAGCTGTTTCCAGGTCGCAGGAACAACGGGCACTCCCTGCAAAGAAAATTTCTTCCCGGCCAACCATCTCGGGGCGGACTCTTGCGTGGTGTGCGTCAAAAAATTCATTTTCCCCGTGGGCGAAACCAAGAATTTTAGCAACTTCAAGAGCTTTTTTGTCAATTTTGCGGGCAGGGGAGAGTACAACTCTGTCCCAGGGGAGTTCATGCTCCAGATGGTCGTTAATGCTGCCAAAGCTGATATAACCCGATTGCAAAACAGGCTGTACTGACTTGTCATAGGGAATCCATTGTAATCCAAGTTTTCTTGCTTCAGCACGTTCAAAAGTGGATAAAGGGAGAGGCATTTGTTCATTATACAAAATAACTGCTTTGGCTTTTGGAGAATTTTGCATAATATGTTTTCCCATTATCCAGGCTGAACGTGCGGAAAGATGGGCGAATTCTTCTTGACCGGTTTCATAGTCATTAATCCAGAAAACCGTTTGCCCCGCTGGAAGTTCTTTAGTCCATACTATTTCTTCAAAATCTGTCTGGCACAAGATAGTTGCACCGTCATATCCTGATTCAGGACATGGAGGGGAAAGCTCACCGTCGAGGCATGCTATTACAACACCTGCCTTATATTTGAGAGTGCCGGTTTCTTCAGGAACAGCAAAAGAAATGGTGTAATTTCCGGTAATTCCTGTAAAATCGGCAAGGCTGCCTCCGGAAATAATCTTAACCTGGGGATTATCTTTCACCCCTTTAATCAATTTTTCCAGACGGCCATAATTTTGACGTTCACCAGGATAATATTTATAAATATTATCAAGGATTAACTCTGTGTCGGTTTCTGCAAGGGATAAAAGAGAATCAATACCATGGCGTGATAATTCCATGGCTGCCGCAAAAGACGCTACACCCCCCCCTACAATAATTGGAGGGTTGTCTATGCTGATTTTTGTTTGAACGCTTGGGTTTAATACCCCCATTTCAGCAACAGCAGCTTTTATCAGCTTTCCACCTTTTTCAGCTTTTTTTTCTGCAGAAATATCGCTGACCGCTGCCACATGCCCCCTTAAATTGATCACATCTATCTGACCTTTTTCAAAGCCTTCAGATTTCAGGGCGGTTTCAAATTTTTTTAGTATAAGCCTCCCTTCGCAGCCTGCCACAACCAGCCTGTTTAATTTTTTTTCACGGACTTTACTGATGATATGTTTTAATCCTGGTGCAAGGCATGGGTATGGCAATGTTTCACAGCATTCAATATCAGATTCTGAAGCCATACTTTTTTCAAGGCCGGGCAGATCCACCAGGGGTTTTATTTTTTTCCCACATTCACATAAAAAAACACCGATTTTGGGAATATCGTTCATTGTTAATCTCCTATTTATAATGCCAGCGGTGTAAGGGTTACAGCAGGGGTACGGCGAACAGCATCAATGCGGGATCGCATGGCTCCGGTGGGACAGATCGAAACGCAGCAGCCACAGGCAACACAAACGTCAGTCGGCTGAGCAAAAGGAGACCCTACTTTTTTATAAACACCACGGTCCACAAGGGAAATGGCAGATAAGCCCACTATTTCCTCACACACTCTGGTGCACAGACCGCAAAGCATGCATTCCTCATCGGGATTTTCCGCAGGAAACCGGGTGGAATCTACGCCGTATTTGCTTGCCATTTCTTTTATTTCAGTGCTTGCCGGACATTTGGCCAACAGCATTTCAAAAAGCCATTTTCTAACATTTTGAATACGTTCGGTTTCTGTATATATATTAATACCCTCTGCCACCGGATAAATGCATGATGCCACAAGTTTCGACCAGTCACCCTCTCTTAATTCAACCATGCATAAACGGCATGCACCGCTGGGCGCAACAGCTTCGTGATGGCAAAGGGTGGGAATATCAAACCCATATTGGCGTGCGGCTTCAAGTACAGTACACCCTGGTTCTACTTCAACCTCAGTGTCATTTATATTAAATTTAATCATCGTAAACATTTCTCCTGTAATTATATTCTCTTACGACCCGTCAACTTACCAGAACTGCATTGAATTTACATGTATCCATACAAATACCGCACCTGATACATTTTTGCTCATCAATGACATGAACCTCTTTCTTTTTGCCGCTTATGCAGTCCTGGGGGCATTGGCGGGCGCAGCTTCTGCATCCTGTACATGCATCAGGATCAATGGAATACGTAATAAGATCTTTGCATACCCCGGCGGGACATTTTTGGTCATTTACATGGGCAAGGTATTCCTCTTTAAAAAATTTTATAGTGGTGAGACATGGATTGGGAGCACTTGTCCCAAGAGCGCACAAAGCACCATCCTGTATAGCTTTGGCAAGACTCGTAAGATCCTCAATATCTTTTTCGCTACCTTTTCCGCTGGAAAAATTATCAAGAATTTCCCGCATCTTTGTAAGGCCAAGTCTGCAGGGAATACATTTTCCGCAGGATTCTTCCTCCAGGAATCTAAGGAAATATCTGCCCACATCTACTACACAATCATGCTCGTCCATAACAATCATGGCACCGGAACCCATCATGGCACCCGCCTGGGTCAGGGAATCAAAATCCATGGGGGTATCTTTTAACCTGTTGGGGATACATCCCCCTGAAGGCCCCCCTGTTTGTACTGCTTTAAAAGGTTTTCCGCTGGGAATACCGCCGCCTATTTCATCTACTATTTTTGTAATCGGGCTTCCCATGGGTACTTCCACAAGCCCCACATTATTAACTTTTCCAACAAGACAAAATACCTTGGTTCCGGTACTTTTGGGAACACCGATTTTTGAGTACCAGTCAGCCCCTTTTTCAATAATCAAGGGGACATTTGCCCATGTTTCAACATTGTTTAAAACTGTGGGATTGCCCCAAAGACCCTCCTCAACAGATCGAACATATTTAGGCCGCGGGGTTCCTGCTTTTCCCTCAATGGATGTGAAAAGTGCAGTGGACTCACCACACACAAAAGCTCCTGCACCACGGTTAATCTGGGCGTCAAAGGAAAAACCGGAATTTAATATGTTATCGCCTAAAAGTCCGTGGGCTCTTGCCTGCTCCATGGCCATTTCCAAATGTTTAACTGCAAGGGGGTACTCTGCTCTGATATAGAGATATCCCTTGTTTGCACCAAGCGCATAAGCACCTAATATCAAGCCTTCCAAAACAGCATGGGGATCACCTTCCATTATTGCACAATCCATGAATGCTCCGGGATCTCCCTCGTCACCGTTAACTACAACGTAAACAGGCCCGCCTTTTTTTTCAACAGCTTTCAAGGCTCCCTGCCATTTGCGGCCCGTGGGAAATCCTGCACCTCCCCGTCCCCTTAAACCGGAATTTGTAATTTCTGTAACAACTTCTTCAGGAGTCATGGTGTTTAAAGCTTTAGCCAGTGCCTGATACCCGCCAACTGAGATTTTATCGTGTATGTCAGTGGGGTCAATTTTACCAATATTTTTTAAAATAATTCGTTCCTGAAGATTATAAAATGGAATTTCCTCTTCAGTATGAATTGCTTCACCGGTTTTTGGATCTTTGTATAAAAGCCGTTCCACAGGTTCGTTTCCAATAATTGTTTTTTGTACAATTTCTTCCACGTCACCTGGTTTGACCTGTTGATAAAAAAGTCCCTGGGGGTTTATCCGAAGCAAGGGCCCCTTGGAACATAATCCCTGGCATCCGGTGGCTTTTATGCCTGGCATGACTTTAACGTCTATATCAGAGTCTGCGCAAATTTTTTCAAAGGCTGCCATAACTTCTTTGCTTCCATTTGCTATACAGCCTGTTCCATGACAGACTAACACTTCCGGTTGATCAGGGTCATGGCTGTCAATAATTTTCTGCCTTAATGCATCCAGATCTTCATGCGAATTAAGGCGAATGTTATCTATATTAAGTGCGGTGTTTCCATTAATCATTTTTTTTCCTTCCATAATGCCGCTTAGGAATGCGGGTGAAATTCATTGCCCGGAGACAAACAGGTTGGGTATTCTGTTTTATCCACGCTTATTTTGTTTTAATTTTTTTCAATATCTTTCCGATCTTCATGGCAGTCATGTTTGTTTCATAGTTTTCATCAACCAGCATGACCGGCGCCAGAGCACATGCTCCAACACAGTTTACTGTATCCAGGGTATACATCATATCTTCTGTGGTCTCTCCGGCATTAATATTGAGCTTTCGTTCGAGCGCTTCAACAATCCGCTGCCCCCCCTTTAAATGGCAGGCTGTACCAAGGCAGACCCGCAGTTCGTGTTCCCCTTTTGGCTCTAACCTGAATGACTGGTAAAATGTGGCTACAGAGTATGCCTGGGTAACAGGTACCCCTGCATGGTCTGATACTGCCTGCATCGATTCAGGGGATATATATCCATAAGCGGACTGAACATCCTGTAATAAAAAAATTAGATATTCAGGTTTTTCCGGATAGCACTCCAGAAGTTCATCTATGGTTTTAGTTTGATCTTCCATGTTTATTCTCCTTTGATATTATCTATTCAGCAGTAAACTGATAAATTTCACTCACCTTGAATTCTTACAAAAAGAATATAGACTGCAAAATACATGCCGACGCATAACCCTTTGGTATAACATGATAAAATTAAAAAAATCATGGTATAAGGCAAATATTCAAGGCAGGTATGTACATTTTACATAATATTTGAAACAATTGAAACAATTGAAACATTTTTGACCTGAGCGATTAGCAGTTAGCCAAAATGATCACAGGATGTTTTCAAGTTTTTACCCACTGGGTGTTATTTCCTGCTGACGTAATACCTGACACCTAATAGCTAACCGCACAGGTTGAACATTTTTATCCCAGTTCCAGTTTTTTCATAAGTCTCCACAAAGACGTCCGGCTTATGGATAAAAGATCAGCCGCTTTTTGCCGTTT
>DAOWMW010000281.1 GCA_030642865.1 Desulfobacteraceae bacterium | reverse complement strand
TACGTCATTAAGGGCAGTTGGATGATTATTTATCTCCCCGGGACCCTCAATCTTCCTGTACCCCAGTACACCTTCAAATTCAGCACCCAGCGCATCAAAAAAATATTTTGCTGTAAGGCTGATACCTATAAAGAGATTTTCCCCTTTTGTCGCCCCAGCGGACAAAACAAGCCCTTTACGCCATTTTCTAAGAGGGTCCATGAGCTTGTGCAGATATCTTCTTGACCAGAGTGCCTGGGATCTATCAATAAGAGCCTTTAGCTGGGCAGTGAATCCATAAAAAAAAACAGGGGTTCCCATTACAATTATGTCTGCCCGCCAAATCTGAAAATAAATTTCCTGCATGTCATCCTTAACAGGACAAAATCCTTTTTCCCCACATGTACCGCACCCTGTGCAGGGAGATATTCTTTTCCCGGGCACATCAAGATATTTGGTATCTGCTCCAAGTTTTTCAGCCTGATCAAGAAAGGCTGAGAGAAGAGCACTTGTATTTCCTTTTTTTCGCGGGCTACCCTGTAAACCTAATATAAACATCTGATAAATTCCTTTTTAAAATGAGCAGACAGCCTTTCCAAATTATTTATGTGATGATTCAGTTCCGGCATAGTACCTGTGGAGGAAGGCGTCAAGATCGGCATCGTCTCTGATTCCTAAACGTGTAAGGGCAAAATCATAGCGAACCGGATCTTCAGGTTCGATTTTTTTAAATGCCCTGGTTATCTCCAGGGCAGTTTTCATCCCTCCATTTTTACGCTTCGTCAATCCCAGAAAGAAACATATGCGATGCATGTGGGTATCCAGGGGAATAATGAGCATGGAAGGGTTGATCCCTGCCCAGTCTCCGAGGTCCACCCTGTCTTTTCTCACCATCCAGCGGAGGTAAAGATTCCATCTCTTGCAGGCACTCCCTTTCCCGGGCAAAGCTAAAAGGCTGTTTTTTTGTCCATCATACTTTTTCACAAGTTCATTTACCAGAAAAGAAAGCCCGCTTAAGACGGTATCGTCCCCAGGGTTAAAACCGGAAAAAAAGCAGTTGTAAAGGGAGCCATACTGCTTAATCACAGACCTTGCGCCAATGAGCATCCTGGCAAGCTCATCACCAGTGGTAAAACGGTGTTTAAAACCCGAATAAATACGCCTTAAAGATGATGGCCTGACCGACAATAAAAAATCATACGGGGATACCCCCATTTTTTCAAGAACAATTGAAACACTTTTCAGGATCTGCGCCACCCTTCCATAGGCCAGGGAGGAGGCTATAAGGCCCACCACCTCAATATCTCTTGAATCTGAATATTTGTAAAGCAGTTCAAGGGGGTCAGGATGAACCCATTCCCGGGAATTATAGGTGTCGTAGAGATATTCGAGCTGTGGCTTGTTAATGAACATGGTTCTGGCCATAATTACAGGCAATAATAATATATTTTTTCAGCAGTGTCCGGTTAAAATCTCCCTGCATTTTGTTAATTTATTTCATCCCCAATCCTAGTCATGATCAACAACAAACCAGATAGAGTTTGCCACGGAGCATAATTCTCCTTTTTTTGAAAAAATGGCGGACCCTGCAAAATATTTTCTCCCCTGGTTTCCTGTTTTCCAGCCTGTAACAATATATTCCACTTCAGGTTTTAAATCTTTCCTTACATCGGCGGTGAGTTGACCCAGGAGCATGGTCCCTTTTATATTTTCATTAAAAACAGCATATACCCCGGGACAATCAAGGGCGGCCCATATAAATTCAGGCCTGACAAATCCTGATTCATCTGCAAGAGCAACATGGGGGATCCAGGGGGCTGCGACAGATTCATTTTTTAACAGATGACCCGGAAATAATCGGTACCCGTCCCCCGGGGATCTGTTGCTGCCGCATACAAAACAATCAGGGCTTAAACTTCCCTTTGCTGCAATCGATTTTCGGGAAGCTTCCACGGCCTCTTTCAAAGTGGGAGGTTCGGGGACAGCATCAATTTTAAGAGAAAAGGGTTCTCCTTTGGCTACCAGGACATCACCGTTTTTTAAAAGAACTTTTTTGCCGGTCTGTTCAAGAGTCATTGGATGATCCACAGGGGGTGATGTTACAAGGGTAATTTTTGCTGGACCATCAATATGATTGGCAACTACTCCGCAAACATATCCTCCGTTACCGATATGTTTATATCCGCAATATTTGTGATTTATTATAATACTTTTATTCATGTTTTTATCAGAAAGTTATCCGTAATCCTAAGTTGAAAATGAGGCTGTTTTTTTTGACTGGGATTTCGCCGGTTTATTTTTGGGACTTCTTTTGAAAAAGGAGAAGCAGGGATCACCTGGGGGCTGGTTCTATCTTGGCCCATCAGGTGTACGACCAAAATTAGAACCAGACCCGGCACCTGTTATACCCCATGCCAGGCAGCAGGTTCACCTTTTGAATCAATTATAGATTATGATATGAACATTTTTATATCCTTTGCGCAAGCCTTTTATCTGTTTTCAATCTACCTCCCATGGTATCTTTAATTCTCTTTCAAAGCAAAGATGGGGAAATGTTAATTTAGTTGACAAATGCAATAGTATATGTTTTGTAAGCAGCAT
>DAOWMW010000142.1 GCA_030642865.1 Desulfobacteraceae bacterium | reverse complement strand
TTCAAGACTCTATCCGAAGGGGATTCTGTCTCTTTTGACATAGAAGAAACTGATAAGGGTCCTGCCTCAACAAATGTTCAAAAAATTTAAAATCACTTCTCCCTGGGGACCGTGACAAATTGTATTAACCCACCGCCGGCACGCAAGAAAATTTAATGCCGCACCAGACAAAAAAAGTGTGTCCTGTAGATTTTGAGATATATATGACCAGTAACGCACCCAAAATTTTTATATTAAGGGTTCGCCCAAAAATAAATTGGCAATTTTAAGTGTTGAGGCGCCCGCCTGGCAAGGCACAAGAGTGCAGTAATATCAGGATATTACTACACTCTTGTAACGCAGTCAGGCGGGATGCATCGGCGCTTAAAATGTTAAGTTATTTTTACGCGAGCCCTAAGGTCTATAGCAGGATTGGGCACACTTTTTTCACTCCACGTTATCATCATATTGACGCGCTAAAATTTTCCTGGGTTTTGCACCGTCACTTGGCCCTATAACACCCTCTCGTTCCATAACTTCTATTATCCTGGCTGCCCTGTTATACCCGATCCGCAAATGCCGCTGAACCATGGATATGGAAGCCTGGCCGATTTTTGTTACAAGTGCCACAGCGTCATCATATCGTTCATCATACTCCTGGTCATTGCTTTCCCCCTTTTTATCAGGAAGGGTTTCCACAACGACCTCATTATATTCGGGACTCCCCTGTTCCTTTAAAAATTCAGTAATCCTCATAATTTCTGTTTCAGAAATATATGCCCCATGGATCCGCTGAAGTTTTGCTGTGCCTGGAGGTAAAAGGAGCATATCCCCGTTTCCCAGGAGATTTTCTGCTCCATTTGAGTCGATTATTGTCCTGGAATCTGTACGGGATGCAACCTGAAAGGTCAAACGAGTTGGGAAATTAGCCTTAATGATCCCGGTGAGGACATCAACTGAAGGTCTCTGTGTGGCCAGTATCAAATGAATCCCGGAGGCCCTGGCCATTTGGGCAAGCCTTGTCAAGGCTGTTTCAACATCCCTGGAAGCAACCATCATAAGATCAGCAAGCTCATCAATAACAATAATAATATAAGGGAGTTTTTCGCAAATATCCTGGCTGGATGATTTTTTTTCTTTTTTGACTTTTCTGTTGTACTGCTTCAGGTTGCGACACTTATTTTCAGCAAGAAGTTCATATCTCCTCTCCATTTCCTTAACCGCCCAGAAAAGAGCATTTGTAGCTTTTTTAACATCTGTTACAACAGGAGTAATAAGATGTGGAATCCCATTATATATTGACAGTTCAATCCTCTTGGGATCCACCATTATAAATTTAACAGTATCAGGATTTGCAAAATACAAAATACTGCAAATCATGGCATTTAAGCCAACACTCTTCCCAGTTCCCGTGGCACCGGCAATTAAAAGATGGGGCATTTTGGCAAGATCTACGACCACAGGGGCCCCGACAATATCCTTTCCCATACATAATGCCAGATCTGTTTCCCTTTTTGTAAAGGCAGTTGAGGCGAGGATATCCTTCATACGCACGATTTCCCTTGAAGTGTTGGGAATTTCAATACCCACAGCAGCCTTGCCAGGGATGGGTGCCACAATCCTTATACTGATAGCCTTGAGCGCAAGAGCCAAATCATCTGAAAGATTAACAATTTTATTAATCTTTACCCCTGGAGGGGGTGCATATTCAAAGGTAGTTATTACAGGACCGGGAGAAACCGCCACAACCCTTCCGTTAACATCAAAATCAGCCAGTTTTTTTTCGAGTAACCCGGATTGCTTCAGGAGGTATTCATCCCCAACAGAATCAGGTTTATTCCCGGAATCATCCAGTAAATTCAAGTTCGGCAGAATAAAGCCGGACTTATCATTCCCAGAATCAGCACCTGACTGTTCCGGCCTGGAGTCATCCCCGGCAGATTCATTGTTCGGTAGAACCTCCTTTCCCGAATCCTTGATTTTTATTTTTTTACTTTTTTGCTTCTTGACCGCCTTTTCAAGTTTAATTTTTTTCCCCCCAGGTATCCCCAAAAAGAAAGCAAAACAACCTGATACCTTTCCCGCAAAAAATCCAGAGCCTTTTAAGCAGCGTTGAGCAAATATTTTAAAGGAAAAACCTGTGGAGAAGCTAATCCCCACTAGAAGTAAAAGGGTTAAAGTAAAAACAGCGCCTGGCAAATTGGAATACTTGACAAGAAATAATTTTAAAGAGATTCCTGTTATTCCCCCGGATGGAAACTCATTTCCAAAAAAAAAACAGGTGTTCTGCTTAATGGAAAAAAGGGCACCAGTTGCAATGGTAAGAAAGAGACCGCCGGAAAAAATTAAAAAAAAATTTCTAACCGGCTTACCAGTCAAAAAATTAATACCGGGGAAAAGAATCAAAACCGGCAGCCAAAATGCCCCAAAACCAAAAAGACCCAGAAGGATATCTGAAACATAGGACCCCAGCAGGCCAAACAGATTGCGGCTTTTTATTCCAGCTACAGCATGATTTAAGGATGGGTCATGGGGGCTATGGGACAAAAGACTGCAAAGAATAAAAACAAACAAAAAAAAGAGTATAATTCCAAAGAGTTCTTTACGCATAAAAGCTTCAGCCCTCAAATCTCGATGATAAAGGTAAGTATTTGGGGTCTTCGCCTGATGGCAAAATAAAAATATTTTTTCAAGGCTTTCACAATCTTTGACCGTATCCTGGAAACCCTGTCAGGTGTATCAAAATCGATCTCTTCAATAACTTCTAAAACCACGCATTCCGCATCCCTAAGCAGATGTCCTGTTTGCAGCTCAAACACAAAGCCCCGGGATGTAAATTCAGGTCCGTAAACTATATACCCGGTATCTTCGTCAAATGCGATTGTAACCGCTACAATACCATGCCGGGATAAAATACGTCTTTCCATCAGCACACTCTTGCCAATATCCCCAACTCCCTTTCCATCCACCAGTATTCTTCCCGAAGGAACACGCCCATTAATTCTGCATTCTTTTTCATCAAGCTCGAGTATCTGACCATTTTCAGTGAGAAAAATATTTTCCTCGGGAATACCCGTTGCCCTGGCTAACCGCCCATGCAAAATCAGATGCCTGTACTCTCCATGTATGGGAATAAAATATTTTGGTTTTACCATATTTATCATCATCTTTAATTCTTCTTGAAAAGCATGGCCGGAGATATGAATAAAGGATATTTTTTCATAAATAACATCCGCACCCAGCCTGTAGAGGTCGTTGATGATTTTGGTAATGGCCTTTTCATTGCCTGGAATGAATTTAGAAGAAAGGATCACCGTGTCTCCGGCTTTTATTTTGGTCCGCGCATGGGAACCCGAAGCCATACGGGCAAGAGCTGACATGGGTTCTCCCTGACTCCCCGTCATTATCATAAGGATATTTCTGTCAGAATAATCTTCCATCTGCTCAAGTTTGATTTCCAGACCATCTGGAACATGGATATATCCAAGCTCCTTGGCAATTCTTATATTGGTTTCTATACTTCGCCCGTTAAAAACCACCTTCCTCTCTTTTGCCTTGGCAATATTGACTATACTCTGTATCCTTCCAATATTAGAGGCAAAAAGGGCAATAATAACCCTTCCTTCTCTATCTGAAATTATTTCAGATAATGCCTTGGCCACCTCTTCAGAAGATTTTGTATGCCCCTGCCTTTCAACATTTGTGGAGTCAGACAATAACGCCAGAACACCTTTTTTGCCAAATCTTGCAAATTTGCTTATATCTGTCATCATACCTGGCAGGCAAGAGCTGGTGATTTTAAAATCACCGGTATGAACAATAATTCCCACAGGAGTATTTATCGCAATACCAACACCCCCCACAACACTATGATTAACAGAGATAAACTCAAGGTCAAAAACTCCAATTCGAAGCACTTCGTCAGTATTGATTTCATGCAGCACAACAGAAGAAAGAAGGCCATGCTCTTCTAATTTATTCCGCACAACGCCCAATGTAAAAGGAGTTCCAAAAACCGGTGCATGCACATCCTTAAGCAAAAACGGAAGGGCTCCTATGTGGTCTTCATGGGCATGGGTCAAAACTATTCCGGCCAGTCTGGACTTATGATTCTTTATATATCTTATGTCAGGGATAACAATATCAACTCCGTACATATAATCTTCAGGAAACATTAATCCGGCATCAATAAGAAACATTGAATCGCCATATTCAAAAAGCATCATATTCAGGCCTATTTCACCAAGGCCACCCAATGGAATAATCTTAAGCATAATACCTTATTTAGTGCCTGAACAAAAACTGCTGATTTTCCTGATTTCTGCATCAGAAAAAAAATCTGACTTCATTGGGACACTATTTAATTTTAAAATTGTGACTTAGGGCTCGCGCAAAAATAACTTAAAATTGCCAATTTATTTTTGGGCGAACCCTTAGGATCGTGAATTTTATTAATTAGGGGTAATTTATTTCATCCCCAATTATTATATTATAATTTCAAGTTGTTCAAATATCGAATCAGCAAATCTGACAAGCCATTCCCGTTGCCTGGCTGTGGCATACGCCATACAGTCACACCCAATGGAATCTTTTGTACGGACAAGCATCTCAAAAACTGCAGACTCTGGATTAAGAATTACTGCAAAATAAAAGGGGTGACATTTAACATGTTCAATTTGAAGATCTGTCAAAAGTTCCCTGTCCAATGGCACCCAATAAATTTCTCCCAAACTGGA
>DAOWMW010000262.1 GCA_030642865.1 Desulfobacteraceae bacterium | reverse complement strand
AGGGTTCGCCCAAAAATAAATTAGCAATTTTAAGTGTTGAGGCACCTGCCTGCCAAGGCGCGAAAACGTAGGAATATCAAGATATTTATACCTTTTCGTAACGCAGTCAGGCAGGATGGATCGATGCTTAAAATGTTAAGTTATTTTTGAGCGAGCCCTAAGTGATAATCTATATATTAATCCAGTTACCACATCCTCCATGGATAACCCTCTGGAGCCTTTAACCAGAATCCAGTCGCCGGGTACTGTTTCCCGTAACAAAGCCTCAACAGCCCCTTTTTTTGTTCCTGTAAAGATATTCTGATGCATCATACCCCTGCTTAAAGCCCCTTTGGCAACCTGATCTGCAAATCTTCCTGTTAAATAAAGCTTTGATGCCCCTGAATCAACTGCAAAAACGCCAACTGCCATATGCATGGAATCTCCATGTTTCCCCAGTTCGAGCATATCACCCAAAACAAGGAGGCCTCTTTGATTCCCCTTTAATGAATTAAGGATTCCCATGGCTGCTTTCATGGAATCAGGATTGGCATTATAAGTGTCATTAATAATATGTACCCCATTTTCTGTTTCAAGGAGATTGAACCTTCCCCCCACAGGGACAAATTCTTCAAGCCCCGCTTTTATTTTTGCTCCGCTCAAACCTGCCAAAAAGCCCACCGAAGCTGCAGCAAGCCCGTTTAAGACCATAAACTCTCCGTGAGCCTTAAGAGCTATATCTATTCTTTCCCCGGGAAGATTCAGGGTAAAAAAGATACCTTCCTGCTTTTTTTTTATTTTTTCCGCCTTTATTTCGGCATTACTCCCTGTTCCGTAGACCAGGAGACGTTTTGATGTTCTTTCCCCAATCTGCACCACTCTTGGGTCATCACCATTTAAAACCAGAACGCCATCATCTTTTATTTTTTCAACAAGTTCAGCCTTTGCAGCAGCTATCCCCTCAATGGAATCGAATGCTCCTATGTGGGCATTTCCTATATTTGTTATTACTCCGATATCAGGATTACAAATATCTGCCAGGGTTTCTATCTCTTTTGGCCTGTTCATCCCAAGCTCTAAAACAGCCCACTCATGAAAGGGATTAAGCTTAAAAACAGTTAGGGGAAGCCCAATATTATTGTTGTAGTTTCCGGGTGTGGCAAGTGTGTTAAACCCTTTGCCTAAAATAGCAGCAGTCATCTCTTTGGTTGTGGTTTTTCCGCTGGATCCTGTTATGGAGGCAACCAGAACCCCTGATCTTTTAATATTAAAAGAAGCCAGGTCCCCCAGCGCTGTAATTGTATCTTCAACTGCCAGGCAGGTCATTTCTTCCCTCCCTTTTTTCAGATTATGAAAAACCGAATCCTTCTCCCTGTTTATTAAAAAACCGGAGGCCCCGTTCTCCAGAGCATGGGAAATAAAATCGTGCCCGTCATGATTATTCCCTTTAATGGCAACAAAAAGGGTATTGGGAGATATTTCCCTCGAATTTATTGAAATATTTTCAAATAAACTTTCTCCCTCTCCTGACAGAAGACTCCCTCCTGTTGCTTTAATTATATCTTTACACTTCCAGGGTATCGGCTTTGTCATTGAACCCAAATCCTGTTTATTGCTTTTTTTGTCTCTTCCCTGTCATCAAAGGGAAAAACCTTTCCCCCTATTATTTGATAAGGCTCAGCCCCTTTCCCCGCAATAAGTATGGTGTCCCCAGGTTTGGATAAGCCAAGGGCGAGTTCTATCGCACTTTTACGATCCTGCTGTACATGGTACCTCTTCCCGGAGCAGGAGAGCCCCTTGAGTATATCATTGATGACGGCCATGGGCTCTTCATTTCTGGGATTATCAGATGTTATGATCAGAAGGTCTGAAAAAGATTCTGCAACTTTTCCCATTAAAAACCGTTTACCCTTATCCCTGTTCCCTCCGCATCCGAATACGCAAATAAGTTTCCCCGGGGAGATCTCTTTTAACGTCAAAAGTACATGTTCCAGTGCATCTGGGGTATGCGCATAATCAACATAAATAAACCTGCCATGCCTGTTTAAAACAGGTTCAAGACGGCCAGGTACATATTTTAAGGCTTCAATACCCGATTTTATACTGTCAGCCTCTATTCCCAGAGCAACTCCGGCACCAGCGGCACATGCTATATTCTGCAAATTGTATTTTCCAACAAGGGCTGATTCAAAATCAAAAGCTGCACCTGAATAAGAGAGTCTCCCCTCAGTTGACCTTAGATCTTCCTTCAAAATCAGAGGAGTAATAACATTCCCCCTTGACAGGCCAATGGAGATTTTGTCCCCTTTATAAATATCATACAGTTCCTTACCTCGAAAATCGTCACAATTAATCACAGCAAAGGTCTTTTCCTTTGGTGTAAATTTCAGATTTTCCGTAAACATTTTTTTCTTGCATGACCAGTATATTTCCATATCTTTATGGTAATCGAGATGATCCCTTGTGAGATTTGTAAATATACCCACATCAAACCAGCAATGATCAACTCTGTAAAGATCGAGTGCGTGGGATGAAACCTCCATGACAACATGGGTTACTCCAGCTTTAAGCATTTCAGACAAAATCAGGTGCAAATCAGCAGATTCAGGGGTTGTCATGGGGTTATCGAATATTTTGTCGCAATATCGATAATTGATTGTTCCTATTACTCCAACTTCAAAACCGGCTTTTTGCAAAATACTCTCCAAGATAAATGCGGTGGTTGTTTTCCCGTTTGTTCCTGTTATACCAATAACAACAAGGCCCATTGAAGGGTCATGAAAAAATCTGGCAGATATCATGGAAAGAGCCCTTCT
>DAOWMW010000264.1 GCA_030642865.1 Desulfobacteraceae bacterium | reverse complement strand
GTGCGAAAAACAGCGGAATCTGCTGGCATCCACTCCCTCCATTCGGCCCATAGAAAAAGTTGGATGGATATCATCAGGTTTTGGATATAGAAAATCTCCATTTACAGGGCGCCGTACTTTCCATAACGGGCTTGATATTTCGGCTAAAAAGGGCCAGCCAATCATAGCTACTGCTGATGGTACTGTTAAATTTTCAGGGAAAAAAAGATTGATGGGAAAGACAGTTATAATTGATCATGGCCATGGTACCTTTACAATCTATGGGCATGCTGATAAACTTATGGTCAAAAAGGGTGACAGGCTGAAACGGGGAGAGTGTATTGCTACGGTGGGTAGTACCGGACGGACCACTGGGCCCCATGTCCATTATAGCATCAAAATAAATGGCCTTTATGTAAATCCTGCGAAATATATATTTTAAAAGATCCATGGACCGTCACGCAAATAATTTTACTCCCCTAATAAAATCCCGCAGAATTTGCATTCTTCTTGTTTTTTCAATAAATCAGGCCAGATATTCGTATTTTAAAATTTTATATTGTTTATGCTTGTGGAGGCTAATTAATATATGATCGTAAAGTTTCTGACAAAAATTTTCGGTAGTAAAAACGATCGGGAATTAAAAAAGATGGATTCTGTTGTGGAAAAAATTAATTCCCTGGAACCTGCTCTCCAAGCCTTAACCGACGATGAGCTCAGGGCAAAGACATCTTTATTTAAAGAAAGATTTAAAAAGGGTGAATCATTAGATGAGATTCTTCCAGAAGCCTTTGCCGTTGTAAGAGAGGCTTCGGTACGTACTCTTGAAATGCGGCATTTTGATGCTCAGTTACTGGGGGGAATTGTTCTCCATAACGGAGCAATAGCTGAAATGAAAACAGGGGAGGGGAAAACTCTGGCTGCAACACTCTCTGCATATTTAAATGCGATTACAGGGAAAGGCGTTCATATTATTACTGTTAATGATTACCTTGCCCGCAGGGATGCTGAATGGATGGGGCGCATATATAATTTTCTTGGCATGTCCGTGGGTGCTATTCTCCATGGCTTAACTGATGATGAGCGTAAGGTGGCTTACAGTTCTGATATTACCTATGGGACCAATAATGAATTCGGTTTTGATTATCTGCGGGATAATATGAAATTTGATGCTGAATCCCTTGCGCAACCCATGCTTAATTATGCCATAGTTGATGAGGTGGACAGTATTTTGGTGGATGAGGCAAGGACACCTCTTATAATATCAGGGCCTGCTGAAAAATCGACGAGTCTTTATTCTATGGTTAACGGAATTGTTCCAAAATTAAAAAAGGATGTCGATTTTACCGTGGATGAAAAAGCAAGATCTTCTGTTCTCACTGATGAGGGTATTGCAAATGCCGAAAAGATCCTGAAAGTTGAGAATCTTTATGATTCCAGAAATATAGAACTTTTACATCATATTAATCAGGCCATTAAGGCCTATTCCCTTTTTAATCGTGATGTGGATTATGTGGTGAAAAATGGGGAGGTCATAATTGTTGATGAGTTCACAGGAAGATTGATGCCGGGGCGCAGGTATAGTGAAGGGCTGCATCAGGCACTGGAGGCAAAGGAAAATGTCAAGATAGAATACGAAAATCAGACCCTGGCCTCCATTACTTTTCAGAATTACTTCAGGATGTATAATAAACTTTCCGGTATGACCGGAACTGCTGATACGGAATCAGTGGAATTTAAAAAAATATATGATCTCGATGTGATGGTTATACCGACTAATAAAAAAATGATAAGAAAGGATTTCCCTGATGTTATTTATAAAACAAAAAAGGAAAAGTTTGATGCTGCAATAAGGGAGATGGCAAAACTTCATAACCTGGGGCAGCCTGTTCTTGTGGGGACAGTTTCAATAGATGTTTCTGAAGATTTATCCCGTCAGTTGAAGAAAAAAGGGATTAAACATAATGTGCTGAATGCAAAAAATCACGGAAAAGAGGCTGAAATTATTTCCATGGCCGGTCAAAAGGGGGCTGTTACAATCTCGACGAATATGGCTGGAAGGGGAACCGATATAGTCTTGGGGGATGGAGTAACCGATTTGGGCGGTCTCCATATACTTGGAACCGAAAGGCATGAAAGTCGGCGTATAGATAACCAGTTAAGGGGCCGTGCCGGAAGGCAGGGAGATCCTGGGTCATCCCGTTTTTATCTTTCCCTTGAGGATGATCTTTTAAGAATTTTTGGCGGGGAGCGCATCTCTTCAATTATGGATAAGCTCGGAATGGAAGAAGGGGAGTCCATAGAGAACAGATTAATAAGTAAATCCATCGAGAATGCCCAGTCAAAGGTTGAGGGGCATAATTTTGATATGAGAAAACATCTTCTGGAATATGATGATGTTATGAATCAGCAAAGGACAGTCATATACAGACAGCGCAGGGAAGCTCTGGGTGGAAATAATTTAAAAGATTCGATCCATGAGATGCTTTATGACAGAATATCTGAAAATGTTGAAAATACAATTCATGGAAAAGAAGATTTTGAGCAATGGGATATTAAAGGGCTGGAAGAGACTGTATTTAAGCAGTATGGCTTTCACCTGGATGATAACAGGCCGGATGAAATAACAAAAGACAGCCTTATTCGCTCGATATACGACCCTGCTGTTGCCATATATAATAAAAAGGAAGAGTTGATAGGTGAAAAGGATTTTAGTGGCCTTGAACGATTTGTAATGCTGCAGACCGTGGATAATCTCTGGAAAGATCATCTTCTCAGTATGGAT
>DAOWMW010000092.1 GCA_030642865.1 Desulfobacteraceae bacterium | reverse complement strand
TAAATTAATGAAAGATTGTATTTTTTGTAAAATTGTTGCCGGAGATATACCCGGGGAAAAAGTTTATGAGGATGAAAACTATTATGCCTTTAATGATGTCAACCCCCAGGCACCGTATCATATTCTTCTTATACCCAAAAAGCATATTGCAAAAATTGCAGAAATTACAGAAAATGATAAAGAACTCATTGGTGGTCTTTTTACAACAGCCGCAAAAATATGTGAAGAAAAATCTCTTTCAGACTACAGACTGGTAATCAACAATGGAGAGGGTGCTGGCCAGTCTGTGTTTCACATACATCTCCATATCTTTAGTGGACGCCAGATGACATGGCCCCCAGGATAATCAGGGTTTTGAAAGCCTTGATAAAGAATCTTCTTTTTTATGCTCAGCCTGAAACAAATCTTTTAATGCCAGAAGGGAGGTTTTGATTTCCACGATAAATTGAACAAAAAAAGGGAAAAATTTATGAAAAAAATAATTTTGTCACTAATATGTGGAATCAGTTTTTTTGCCGCAACAAACTTTGTTTTTGCAGAAGGTTTCACCTTGTCAAGCCCTGATATTGCAGGGCAATTGTCGAATCTGCAGGTGTTAAATGGTTTCGGCTGCAATGGAGAAAATATTTCACCAAAACTTAGCTGGAGAAATGCTCCAAAAGGGACAAAAAGTTTTGCTCTAACTGTGTATGATCCTGATGCACCCACGGGAAGTGGGTGGTGGCATTGGATAATATTCGATATCCCCGCTGATATTTATTCACTCAAAAGTAATGCTGGACACATAAAAGCATCTATTGCGCCAAAAGGGAGTATTCAAAGCAGAACAAGTTTTGGAGAACCTGGTTTTGGCGGGGCATGTCCCCCCCAGGGAGATGGCCCCCATCAGTATATATTTACCATTTATGCACTTAAAATTGATAAACTGGGTTTAAAGGCTGATGCTACACCGGCTTTGGCAGGTTTTTATTTGAACCAAAATGTCCTGGCAAAGGCATCCATCCTGGCCTATTATTCACGATAAAAACTCAACCCTGGCCCCGATTTTGTTCTGCGGGGCCGGCCTTTGATCAATCATTTATTTTGACTCTGATTATATTCAGCAGCTGCTCCGTGTCCATTCCAAATTTTATCTTAATATCCAACAGCTTACACAACATTTTAAGTTCATCAGAATCAAGGGGTTCAGCCCCCGTACTGTGACAAATATTATATTTGACCCCGGAATGATATATATTTTTATCTGTACCCTGGGTAACGTCACAGATATGCTCATCAGGGAGAAAGGGGGTTGTGTTATCAATAATATCCTGGGGAACAAGATCTTCCCGTACAAGGGACATTTTAAAGGCTTCTGATTTCTGTTTTGGAGGAATTCCTTTTTCATCTTCCATGATTTTATCATGCATAATAATTTTTTGATACAAAAAAACCATCCCCGGCACAAGATCTAAAAATTCTTCGTTGTTTTCATCTCTAAAATCCCTGCCTGAAAGTATTTTTTTTATCTGGCTCAAATAGTCATCTGTTTTATCGAGAAAATCTTCATCAATTTCAGATTGAAAAAAAGGGGGCAACAGGGGAAAACCGGATATTTCATCTTTATTTGCCTGTTGCAAGGGCTCTGGGATTCTAACTTCCCGTAGTTTTTTCCCAAGAAGGTTGAGGGTTTCATCCCTCTTTTTTTCTGCTATTATAAGGGCATGTATTATCTGATGATATATTTGATAAAATTTTTTAATTAAACTCATGGTATTATTCATTTTTGAGTCCTTTTTTTCTGATTATACCGAATTCAGGGGAGTTTGATAATGAGTGACGTTACTGGTTATGGCTAAGAATTGGGGATGAAATAAATTCACGATCCTTATGATCCATTGAATTGAAATTGCGGGCACCGCCTGTACAATACGCACCTCGTTTGTAACGCCATATACGGCAGAAATGACAGATGAAGTCAAAAAACCCTTTTTTCTGAAAAAATTCAATGTTTCTTTCTGGGCATTAAGTCAAATTTTCGGAAGCTGCAGGAAGAAATTCGATGTACGGGTATCAGTTGGAACAGGCTCTGGGACGTAACAGCAGGGTCGGTAATAGTAATAAAAATATGGTAACTGCTTACTCTCAGAATGAAGGTATTTACAGGCTGACGGCCAAAGATACCCAAAAAACACAATTGCGGCTTTTTGGCAGAGAAACTGCTGGTTTTACATCAAACACAGCTTTAAAATAATCTTCAATCTTTTGCCTGTCCATCTAAGTAGTTACCTTTTTTTAAACAATAAAGATGCCAATTATTTCCCCAGGTATCTATCCATGTATGGTTTCTGAATAGTTGTTCTTTGAATTTGATTTTTCCACTGCATTGGCTCACGAATTTTCAAGATGTCTTCAAGCCTGTTTTGTTCTTTTAAAATATTAAAAATATCATTCCAGGCGCATGATATATCATCACTTATTTCGCATTTCCCGTTATTTGTTCCCCCACAGGGACCGTTGAACAGGCCTTTGGCGCATCTGGTAACAGGACATATTCCACCGGTATAAGCCAATACACATTCTCCACAGGCCCTGCATTTTTCTTCGTACATTCCAATCTCTCTGTCTATTCCGATGGAGACAGTATTAAGTGCCGGAAACACAGGCTTGGTCCTGAATTGCTCCGCAACAAGCTGAACCCCGGCACCACAGGCCATGGATAATATGCAGTCATAATCTGGAACCATGTTTTCAAGCTCTTCAAAAAACTGCACATTACATTGACGTTCAATGGTAAAACCGTCAATTTTTTTTCGGGCATCATTTTTCTTTAAAGCTAATTCAAGTTCAACCTTCAAAATATTTACCTCTTTTTGACCCCCTGCAAGGCAAACAGAAGCGCATCCTCCACACCCGAGAATTAATATTTTATTATATTTTGATAAATAATCCTTAATCTCTTCTAATGGTTTTCTGGTTCCTTTTACCACGTTTACCTCTTTTTCTTAGGGTGACAATCGTTGCACAGCCTTGGGCAGTTCAGACCGCAGTTTTTTTTGTTTTTATTATGACAGGCAAGGCACTGGCCATGATAAACATTCATCAGCTGACACTGGGTATTCATTTTATGGCACGCCGAACAGGCTATGTCAGGATTTCCCTCTTCAAGCTCATTTTCATCAAGAACATTGGAATTATTTTTATATTTATGATGACAGTCAATACAGTCCATACTTTCCATATGAGTTTCATGGGGGAAAATAACATTTGAACGCTCTTTTTTCTTACATTGACCAGTATGGTCCAAAATAATTTTTTCAGGCTGAGAAAAAAGAGTTGAAGCACTAAAAAAAATAGATACTGTAATAAACAGTATATAAAAAATAACAGTATATTTTCGATAATTCATTTTATTTTTTCCACATCTTTAACTTTTTATTGAAATTTTGAAAATCACCTGCTCAGCGAATTATTTTTTTCAAACAAGCCGTAAAATAATTATTTATCATAGGTGGGGAAAATATTTTGGGAACGGCAGATGCTTCTTGCGAGAATAATCATTTCAGGAATGTCGATTCCAAGGGGGCAGTAACATCGCATACACAAAACACATTTTTCCCATACTGTTTCTTTAATTTCTTCAAGGGTTTTTATGTCAACCACCCCCCTTTTTTTATACAGTTTGCCGATTGAATTTATAAACTTGTGCGAAGGCATATATTCAGGCTCCTTTCCATGGGACGTGTACATCAGGCAACTCTCAGCACATAATGTGCAATGAGCGCAAACTTTTAAAGAAAGTTTCATCTTTACTTTATGCTTATCAAGCATTTGTTTGATTTTTTTAATATCAACAGTCCCTGTATTATTCGCAGTCATTAAAAAAACTCCGTTTAAGTTTAATAAAAAAAAGAATGTGGTCTTAATTATTTTAAAATCCATAAAATATTTAAAAAGGTTTTACTTCAAGCCGGCGTACAGTGGTTGCGGAGCAGGCAGGAATGCTGAAATTTTGAGCAGATTAAAACAATGCCTAAATAAAAAAATTCCGGCGTTCCATTGGATATTAAACAAACTTTTCAATATCTCAAAAATTAAGCCTGATCTTTAAAATTGGATAAAGGCAGGCACAGGCTTTAATATAATTTCACTTTGGCCAGAGGGAGAAAGGCGTATTGCAGGGCCACGACTTACGCTTTTTCACTGGCCGTGAGCATCAATGGCTGCGTTGTTCGATCTTGTAATTGAACTACTGTCACTTTGACTTCACGCCTTGCTCTTGATAGTCATTGCTCACCAAAAAAACGCAATTTATAACCGTCCGAGGTATAATACTCCAGGGACAGATAACGGAGTGAAATTTATTATCTGAAACTCTATAGCAAAACATCCTGTGATCATTTTAGCTAATAGCTAACCGCACAGCTTGAAATTATTTATGTGAAAGTCTGGATATTACCATTTTCTGCTGCTATCTGTAAAACTGTATTCATTTTCCACAAAAAAACGATTGATAAAAAAATATATCATATGCACCAGTTTGGTGAACGGTATGGCCGCGATCAAGAACTCTGCGGAAACAATATGTAATATGATGATAATATTATAGCCCGCGGAAAAATGAGAGAGATAAAAACCTGTTAAAAAAGGAGTCGCAACAATAAAAAGTATAAAAAAATCATTAATCGAGGTTATGGATCGTACACGTTTTATGAAGAAACGCCTTAGGAAAAAAAAGATAAGGCATAATATGACTATTACTGTAAAAAAGTCTGAAGTTGAATCTGCAAAAATAAAAGGAAAAATATTTATACCAATTAACTCATCTAACGTTACATTGTGGGCAATTAAAAAAACAGGCACAACAAAAAGAAACAGGTGAAAAACAAAACAAACTGCTGCCATAAGGGTATTTGTTCCTAAAATCGTCACTTTAAGCATAGCAATTCGTCGCTTAATATGATGCGAATTTATTTTGTTTTTCCAATCTGTTTTTTTGAATACTGATAACCGTCTCAGCTTTTTCTTTTTCATTCTGCTTAGTTTAATGAATCTTAATATCTGGAAAATAGTTCCTGACATAAACAGAAGTATTGCGACCAATAGCAAAGGGCCCCTTACAAAGTCATAAACAGCTCCAATTGTTAATATTTTGTAATATACCATGTATAATTCAAACTCCTAAAAACTATGAACCAGAAATTCAAAAATTTATTTTGAAATTAACTTTCTGCTCCTTTATATTATTTTTGAATGTTGTTTGTTTAAGCTTTTTATAATAAATTCCAGGGTGTTATCTCTTCACAAACCCGGGGCTATATTCTGGATACCGTTTTTATTGAGTTTTAACCGTTTAGAGCCTTACTCCTGAATTTTTGTTATAAAAAAACAAAAAAACCAGGATTTAGTTTTATCTTCGGTTACTTAGAGATGCGTCTTTAGTAATAAGTAATGAGGAAAACCAGATCGTGTATTTATTTTCAATTCTCATACCCTGAAATGGCCAGGATAAAAACCAAGCTCTAATAAGTTCCGTGAAACAGAAACACGAAATTCATTATCGTAATACTTGACGATTCCCTTTAAAAATAGTATCTGACAAAATCATTAAAAAAATGATTGCAGACGTTTCAAAGCTGTTTCAATATTTCAGTTTATGATATTTTTAGAATTATAAAATTAAGCGTCCAACACAATTCTACTTACCACCTTATTTTGCGTTCGACTTGATCTATATTGTCAGGTTCTGTATATTAACTATTGATTTTATCGCAATGACATTTTTGTCATAAAATGGTTGAATATAGCAAAAAAAATTTAAAGAGGCAATACAATTAATTTATGCGTGAATTTATACCTTACTGAATTTTATTTGTCGATAATTAATTAAGGGTTCTCTCAAAAATAAATTAGCAATTTTAAGTGTTGAGGCGCCTGCCTGACAAGGCGCGAAAGCGTAGG
>DAOWMW010000206.1 GCA_030642865.1 Desulfobacteraceae bacterium | reverse complement strand
GGCCTCAGCTTCTGTTTTTTCCCTTCAGCAATCTTTAGCGAAGGACCTGTGAGGCTAAACTCCCCATCAATTATTTCATAAAGGTCAAAAAGGCCTGTTTCCACAGCAAGGCGTCCCATTTTTACAGTATCTTTTGGTTCAAATCCCCAGCCAGGAGGACAGGGAATATGTATATGAATATATTTTGTACCTGATATTTCCTTGGCTTTTTTAATTTTATCAAAAAGATCAAGGGGATATGCGGCAGAGCATGTGGTAACATATCTAATTCCATGGGCCGCCATTATAGCAGGCACATCCTTTTTCTCCTGCTGTTTCCCTTTTATGGGAGTATTTGTGGTAATAGCTCCAAAGGGAGTGGTGCCGGAACGTTGTACACCGGTATTCATATATCCTTCGTTATCATAACAAACATAAACAAAATTTTCCCCCCTTTCTGCTGCTCCGGATAAGGCCTGAATCCCGATATCCCCTGTTCCCCCGTCTCCAGCCCAGGCCGCCACAGTGATATCATCCCTTTTCTGGACTCTCAGGGCAGCAAGCACACCTGTGGCTGCTGCCCCGGCAGAGGCGAATGTTACATTAATACACGGAAGTTTTGTTGCAGCAACAGGATAAAGCCCCTGGAGAACAGTAAGACAGCTTGGGGGAACCACCAGCAAGGTTTTCTTGCCAAAAGCTTTTAGTCCTATACGGTAAGCAATACTCAGCCCGCAGCCGGAGCATGCCCTTGAACCCGGGTAAACGAATTCTTCTTCAGGAAGGTTGAGAATAGTTGTTTTTGCATTCATGTTCCTTGCTCCTATATCTTAAGGCCAATCCATCCAGGTTCTTCTGTTCTGGACATATTTTCCGTGCAGGAATTTCGGAGAACACCGGCCAAATCACCGGTTTTAATCTCTCTTCCGCCAAGTCCCAATACATAATTATGGACAAATGGCCTGTTTTCGTTGTCATAAATCGCAGATTTTATATCAGAATACAAAGGCCCGCAAAACCCATAGCTTATGGCTTTTTCAAACACTATAACCCCTTTGACATTTGCCAGTGCCTCGATAACAGCCTTGTGGGGAAAAGGTCTGTAGAGCCGCATCCCGGCACTCCCAACCTTTATCCCGTCTTCTCTTAACTGATCAACAACATCCCTGAGCTGATACGACAGAGATCCCATACTCACAGCAATAAAAGAGGCATCTTCGCACCTGTAAGACTCTATATAAGGATTATCTCCCCTGCCAAAAATTTCCTTAAACCTTTCTTCCACCTTCCCAAGTTCGTCAATGGCGTGAATCATCCCCTCCTGGAGGAGATATCTTAATTCCATATAACCATGGGCGATTTTACCATGTATATCCAGCCGGACATCCGGAAGAGTCACAGTATTAAGATTAGCAGGATCGTCAGGATTAAGGGCATGAGAGGATTTTAGCGGCGAAATAAAAGAATCTACCTTTTCCTGTTCCGGAACCTCAAAAGGCATATATGTATGGGATAGAAGATATCCATCATAACAAACCATTACCGGGATATTGATCTTTTCAGCCAGATAAAAAGCCTTTATAACAGAATCTATAATCTGCTGATGATCGCTGGCGTAAACCTGCAGCCACCCAGTATCCCTTTGAGAAATGGAGTCCTGGTGATCATTCCAGATGGTCCATGGAGCACCAACCCCCCGGTTTGCCACACACATGACAATGGGAAGCCTTGCACCAGCCGCCCAGTGAATCTGTTCGTGCATATATAAAAGTCCATTGGCACTGGTTGCAGTAAAAGCTCTGGCACCGGCTGTAGACGCAGCAATACATACGGAAAGGGCACTGTGCTCACTTTCAACCGGAATATATTCAGCATCCATTTCACCCGATTCAATAAGCTCGGACAATTTTTCAGTCAGCGGGGTCTGCGGCGTAATGGGATATGCAGCAACAACCTGAGCCTTTGCAAGCTGAACACCCAGTGCAGCTGCCACATTCCCTGTTTCGATAATATGCATACTATTTACCCTCCTCCCTGGCATCACCGGTTTCATCAACCATTTCTATGGCACCGGCAGGACATTCTTCTGCACAGATTCCACATCCCTTACAGTACTCATAGTCAATAACAGGTGGAATTTCTCTGGTTATAACTCCATCCGGGCAATAAAGCCAGCACATAAAACAGGCCTTTTTCTTTTTCTTGGCCGGTATACATAAATCAAGATTTATAACAGGCCGCACAACCCTCCATGAGCCTGTTCTGCCGCCATCACCCGGACCCGATTCACTATAGGAAGTAAATCTGCCGCACTCTCTAGTACCCATTATTTTCCTCCAATCAATGTCCTGTCATATGCAATCATGGCAGCCTTGACATTATTTTCCGGTTTTTTCCCTGCAAATTCTTTTTCAATAAATTCAGCAGCCAGATCAATATCAACAAGGCCGCTTGCCTTTACAAAAGCACCAATGATTCCCGAGTTAACCACACCCTTGGGCAATCCGGCTTCCACAGCGATGGAGGTTATATCCACCGTTGCCACACAGGCATCAATTTCTTTATATGCGTCCGGAGAATCGGTCGTATTAAGTACAAACAATCCGCCAGGCTTTAATCCATTTGTAACATCCGCCTCAGCTAATAACATTTGATCAAGCACCACCACCATATCAGGTGTTACTATTGGAGAAAGATCACGAATTTTTTCTTTAGACAGCTTAAGCGAGGTAAATATCGGCGCCCCTCTACGCTCCGTGCCAAAGGTAGGTGCCATAACAACCCCTGGGTAGCCTGATTTAAAAGCCGCCGATGCAACAATCTTGGCAGCAGTAATAGCACCTTGCCCACCTCTGCCATGCCACCTGATTTCTATTATTTCCACTTTTATACTCTCCTTCTCTCCTGAAAACTTAAATCTGGTTAAAACAGTCACTGGATAACCGCAAAATATAATTTGCAAGGACTTAATTAAACTATAAATTTTCAGGTAATTAATTCCATCCCAATTTTCCATCTTCGAATCAGCAGTGCCCGGTTAGAATCCTTGCAAGGGGGAAGTTTAATTGTTTTTGCAGCGTATTGAGTAACCGGACACCACTGCCTTCGAATCAACAAAACAAATAAGCATGCAGGCATAAATATTTATAACTTTCCAGCAGATAAAATTTACCATGAAGCTTTATCTCAAATAGTTTATGCGAATACTAAATTTTATAACATTTTATGCTCTTAGGATTCGATCGAAAATAACTTGGCAATTTTAAGTGTTAAGGCGCCTGCCTGGCAAGGCACGAAAGCGTAGGAATATCAGGATATTTATACGTTTTCGTAACGCAGTCAGGCAGGATGGATCGACGCTTAAAATGTTAAGTTATTTTTGATCGGGCCCTTATGCTTACGAATAAGATTGAATTAAAATTTAATATCGTTTACACAGGCCTCGTGCTTTTTTCAATGCTATCTGAACACTGCTATTATATATAACCACTTAAAAATTTTTATACTTATGGATATATCGACAGGCTGTTACGAAACGCAATTTATCCAATTTCTGCGTTGAAAAATAAATTTAATCCTCAAAATACAACGGGTATGTCTGCGGTTAAATTGATTTTTCGCCTTGAACTTGAAAAAATTTTCATTCCGTAACAACCT
>DAOWMW010000266.1 GCA_030642865.1 Desulfobacteraceae bacterium | reverse complement strand
TTGAATTTCTAAGTTTGCTTCGCCAAAATTGCGAAACTCGCTCGTGCCTCGCTCAAACAATCGCAATTTTTTGGCTACGCTGCACTAAGAAATTCTAAGAAATTTATTCAATACGCTACAAAAACAAGTAAACTTCCCTCTCGCAAAATTCTAACCGGACATTACTGAATACTCCCAAAGTTTTTGAATACATAACCTGGTCTCAGACCCCGGTGGTTTATTTCTAAAGGTCAAAAGGGGACACAATAGAGCCATGTCGGGATTTTAATTCAAGGAGTTCTTTTTTTTGAGTTTCCAGAATCTCAAAAAACCTGGGAGGAATATTTTTTTCCTTCCCATAGGCGTTTATTTGAAGTTCTATTCTTTCAATAATCTTTTCCGTGTATAAAGAAAATTGTTTTAAATATAAACTTTGTGGATATTCTTTTTTGATCAGGCTCTTGAAAAGATCCTTTAAAATTTCATATCCAGGGATACCTCCTATGGGGGTATTTATTAGTTTTATTTCGCCATGGGCGAGTTGAGCAAGCCATGAAAGCCAAACCTTTACATCCTTTTTTTCCCCAAGAAGTTTTTTTGTAGTTCCTCCCCTGGCTTCGTGGGTCAAAAAATAATTTAACCCTGCCATAACCGGCCTTTTCCCTTTTGCTATTTTCTCGTGGTTAAAAAAAATAAACTGGGCATCCATATAATCCCCAAGGGAGCCTGGAATAAAAGGTGCGTTGGCCCATGGTGCCCGTTTAACACCTGTTGCTCCTACCTCGGTTGCGGTTGCAGCAGATACTATTGATGCACCAATAACAACACCATGGTCAGGAGTTGGGGCAACCCAGATCGGCGGCATTGTGTCACTGTCTCTGCCGCTGTAAGTAATAACACCTATTTCGACTCCGTCTGGGGATTCTGCAATGCTGGAATAATTTTGTAAAGCTCTTGCTGAAATTGTGCATCTGGCATTGGGATGAGAAAAAGGTACAGGTTTGCCATTCTCATCTGTTATCCCTGTTTTCCATTCACCTTGAAAGTTTATCCCTTTTTCCGGGGGATTTTCTCCATTGCCGGTCCAGTGGGGTATGGAATTTTCATCAATAAGAACATTCGACCATATCACTTCAGCCCCGGGTTTCCGAAGAAGTTTCATCAAAATCGGGTCACCTTCCTGATTAACATCTTCTAATATACCGAATATCCCGCATTCCGGATTTACAGCCCTTACACTTCCATCTTCAGCTCGCCATATCTGGGCAAGGTCATCACCAACAAAATGATTCCCCACCATCGCCGTGGTTGTTTTGCCGCATCCGCTGGGAGCTGCACCGACAAACCATGTAATATGCCCCTTTGGCATGTCAAGACCGGTAATAAACATATGCTCGGATAATTCATCCCCCTTGTTTAAGTAAACGGCTTTATCCACGGCGAATCTATGGTTCCCTTTTTTAAGAAGCAGAGTATTCCCCGCATATGTACAATTGAAGCTATAAGTTGTCCAGCACTTTCTGTCCATGAATACCCTTGCGTCGGGTAAATCCTCAGACCTGTTTAAGCCTTCGCTGTGAATATTGGTAAAAAAGTAACCAGCTCTGTCAATTTCTTTTTCAAACTCGGCAAATGCGTTTCTATAAAGAATTTCGGCACTGTGAAATACATAGGCAGAGCTTGTTATTTCAATAGCAGGATTAGAAACGGGTGCGCCAACGGGACCCCGGATATAAAAGCCTATGAGCATGGTTTTCCCAAGCATAATATCGGTCATTTTATCTTTTATTTCAGCAAGAGCATGGTCTCTGTCTATTCTGTTGGCAAGAGAATTTATCTCCTCATCAGAATCTGCAATATAAAAGGTTCTGTCTATGATTCTTCCCTGCTCATCCTTAAGGTCAAAATGGATAGTATGCTGGTTAATGGCAAGGTTTGATTCTTCTTTATTTTCCAGGCTTAAATTTCTGATAAAAGCAGTGTCTTTTTCAGAACCGCCATGAACAAAAATTTTGTCAGGATTGCAAACTATAATGGCATTGGCTATTTTTATTAAAACCTCAGGATTTTTGATCTGCTCTATTTTTGAAAAATTATCCTCATCCAAATGGCGTTTTATAACTTCTTTTGCATCTTCCAGAGAATCAATTCCCCCTGCTTTTTGAATAATATCTATCCCGTTTTTTCCCCAAATCATATACTTACTCCTTTCGAATTCATATGCTTTAAGATAATGACTCTGGGCCTTAGTTTTAACTTTTGATGGAACAAAGTTAGAAGCCAACCCCATATATTAAAAAGGCTGTACGCTGACAATCAACAAGGTGTCCAAAATTTTTATCTTAAAACATATATAACTGATATCCACACCCCTTGCCGTTATAACAAAATAAAGAATAAAGGTTTTGGGTGCGTTATGATCGTCGGAGTATTATAATACGCCTTCCTCCCTCTGGCCTTCCCAAAATCATTATTTTAAGATCTATGTGAATATAAATTGACTCAATGGTATACCAGAAAATGATATAATCAGGTCCAGCCCCGATCCTTAAATACATTTACACAATTTTAAAATTTTAATCAGGCCATACCTTTTGTGATACTTGAATCAATACAGATGAATAGTTAGGGCTCACGCAAAAATAACTTAACATTTTAAGCGCCGATGCATCCCGCCTGACTGCGTTACAAAAGTGCAGGAATATCCTGATATTACTGCACTTTTGTGCCTTGCCAGGCGGACGCCTCAACACTTAAATTTGCC
>DAOWMW010000063.1 GCA_030642865.1 Desulfobacteraceae bacterium | reverse complement strand
TCGATTCCGTAGAATATAATTTTAATACATGGTTAATCGTTGATGCATCAAAAGCTGTAAATATGGCTCCGGGTGATTCTGACAAAGCGCTTTGCGAAATGGAAAGTAAAAAAATTAAAATAATCTCTTCAAAAGAACTGCGAAGACAATCCAATATATGAAAAAGGGGCCTGGTTCTAATTTTGGCCATGTACTAAAATTATAGCTCGGTTTTGACATCTGATGACTGATGTTAGGGCAACCCCTGGAAAAGAAAGGGAGAAAGAGGCCATGGTCACCGTAAAATCCATACTGGATAATGATTTTTATAAATTTACCATGCAACATGCTGTTATAAAATTTTTCCCCCGTGCAAAGGCTGAATATCAGTTTTTTGACAGGGGTGAAACAAAATTTCCAGAGGGTTTTTCTCAAGAGCTGAAAAAGAGTATCAGCCAGATGGCAGGGCTCTCCCTTACTTCGGATGAAGTCAGTTTTTTAAGGGAAAGCTGTCGGTGTCTTCCTCCTCCTTATATAGATTTTCTTAAAGGTTACAGGTTTGACCCTGATGAAGTATCCATAGTACAAAAACGGAGCAAATTAACAATTCAGATCAAAGGCTACTGGTATCGAGCAATCCTTTGGGAGGTTCCTGTTTTATCGATTGTTTCCGAATTGTACTTTAAAATGACCGGTCAGAAGATTATTACTGTGGAGGAAATAATTGATGTAGTTAAACAAAAAGCTGCAGGGTATAATGCAATTGATGCCAGGATTGTTGAATTTGGAACACGTCGAAGATATTCTTTTGAAAACCAGGATATTGTTATCAAAGAATTGACCAAAACAGGGAGGCCATCTTTCCTTGGAACCAGCAATCTCCACTTTGCCATGAAGTACAGGCTTACACCTATTGGAACCCATGCCCATGAATGGTTTATGTTCCATGGTGCAAAGTATGGCTGTAAAATGGCAAACAGGTTAGCTTTGACAAACTGGACAGATGTTTACCAGGGTGATTTGGGGATAGCCTTGTCTGACACCTTTACTTCACAGGTTTTTTTCAGAGATTTTGATAAACAATTTGCAAAAATATTTGATGGTGTACGCCAGGATTCCGGGGATCCATTTGCATTTGCCAATAAGGCAATTGCTCATTACCTGGGTTTTAACATTGAACCAAATTCAAAAACGATTGTTTTTTCAGATGAATTGAATCCTGTAATAGTTGAAAATCTTGTCACCCACTGTAAAGGAAAAATTAAAACAGTCTTCGGAATCGGTACAAATTTTACAAATGATGTTGGGGTTAGTCCTTTGCAGATTGTGATTAAAATGACAAAAGCAAAGCCAGAGGGAGATAACTGGATATCTGTTGTTAAATTGTCTGACAGTTTAAAAAAATTTACAGGAGATCCTGATTTGATAAGGATTTTTGAAAATGTATTAAACGTATAAAGTCGGAAATCCAGATGAACATGCATATAGACAGTGGTGTCCGGACAGGAAATTGCAAGAAACGATTAAGCTTCCCTCTCGCAGGATTTTAAACGACACTGCTGGTATGTAGACCTTAAATACATGAGAATAAAGATTTTGGGCATGTTCTTTGTGGCCGGAGTATTAGGATTGTGAATTTTATAAATTACCCATAATTACTTGTTCTTGTGTCCGTCTTCTGTGCTGCATCAATGGCCAAATTTGCGTAGGGGCATCCCCCTGTGGGTACCCAAAATGCTCCGAGTATGCAACCATTGATGCTCCTTGAAGACGACCACAAGCCCGGCGTAATTATGGGTAATTTATTTTATCCCCAATTCTTATAGACCATTACATAAATAATTTTACTGCGTTATCGGTGGGAGATATACGATTGGTATTCTCTCCCGGTGCTAGTTCTGTGCCAATTTTTAAAATGGGTAATTGTGTGACAATCTATCTTCTACGCTGTTTTCCCGCTATCCTTTCCAAAATTATTATCGTAAGGTTTATAATATTTATGCTAATATTTTGATTTTAATAAATTGACATTTGTTGCTGTTTATGATCTATTAAAACCTTTTTTGTTTTACAGGGTCGTTTTTGATAAGCTGGCTTTTTAAAACTTTTTCAGGTTTTCCATTCTTGTCTTGTAAAATCATCGGGGAAATTGACCTGAATATGGACTCAGCTTTGACATCTGAAGGCCGAGGTTAAAACCAGCCCCATAAAGTCATATCCTGCATAAATTTACTTCAACCCGCATGTATACAATTTTTGCGAAATAAATCCGGCCTGCGATTTTTGCATTACAGGCTTTGATCTTTATAAAATTTTGGAGGTGATAATGAGTTATGCACCATTAAAAGATGTATATGTATTGGATTGTTCAACCCTTTTACCCGGTCCCTATTGCTCCATGATGCTGGCGGAAATGGGGGCAACCGTGGTCAAGGTTGAAAGGGCCGGCGCAGGGGATACCATGCGGGCTGTTATTCCTGGCTGTTTTGATTATTTAAACGGGAATAAAAAGTTTGTAAGTATAAATCTTAAACAAAAACAAGGTCTTGATACTTTCTTAAGGATTGCAAAAAAGGCGGATGTTATTGTGGAGGGTTTCAGGCCAGGTATAGCAAAACGGCTTGGTATAGATTTTGACTCGATAAAAAAAGTGAACCCCTCAATTATATATTGTTCCATTTCAGGCCATGGTCAAACAGGGCCCTATGCCAATATTCCAGGACATGATATTAATTATCAGGGACTTTCCGGTCTCATGGGTGTTTCCGGTGACCCTGATAAGGGACCCGAATTTCCTGATGGGTTCCAGGTGGCTGACCTGGGGGGATCAATGTTTGCCCTGGTATCGATTCTTGCTGCATTAAACGGCAGAAACATATCCAAAGATCCTGTTTTTCTTGATATAGCAATTTCTGAAAGTCTGGCCATGTGGATGATGCCCCGTTACTTTGAATACCTCGGTCATGGCCGGCCTCCAAAATCAAAATTTATGGGACGGGGCCCCTACGGCATTTTTGAAACAAAAGATAACAAATATATAACCATAGGTGTGGTGGAAGATCATTTCTGGGTTAATCTGTGCAAGGTGCTCGGCCTTGATGATCTTGCGGCTGATCCTGATTTAAGCAGCTGGCATAAAAGAAATTTTGAAAGAAAAAGAATAGTCCCCACCATAACGGCTGCTATTAAAAAAGAAAATGCTGAGCACTGGCTGGATCTTCTGACAAAAGCGGATGTTCCTGTGGCGCCTGTGTGTGATTTTGAAAACTGGATGGATAATCCCCAGCTTTCAGATAGAAAATTTTTCCCCAAAGATAAATACAGGCGCTTTCCTGTAAATGAATTAACCATTGATAATCCGGATGAGATTAAACAGCCGGCAGTTGGAAAAGATAATATGGAAATCTATACCGACCTGGGGCTTGCAGCCAGTGAAGTCGAGTCATTAAAAAAAGAAGGCGCAATATAGTCTTTTTTCGGACATCACACCTATTAAGTGCTTGTAAAAAAATTACATGGCTATTTTTTTATTCGTGTTAGTATGATGAGATGGAAACTGAAAAGGAAATTCGGGCACGTTATAATAATCTTGAATGGCCATGTTATTATTTCACAAACCCTAAGGAGTAAATATATGGATTTTAAACTGAGTCAAAAAGAAAGAATTTTAAAGGACTCATTAAGAGATTTTCTTAAAAAAGAGATTGCCCCCCTGGCAGATGAATACGAGACTGAAGGAAAATATTTTACAAATAAGATATTTAAAAAACTTGATACTTTTGAATATGCCGCAGCACTGATTCCTGAAGATATAGGGGGGCTGGGTGCAAGTTTTGTTGAATATTGTATTATGGTGGAAGAACTTGCCAGGGCATGGCCTTCCCTTCGCTCCATGGTAACTTCAAGCGGTTTGACAACTAAACTCATCGCAAGAATGGGAACAAAAGAGCAGCAGGAAAAATTTCTCCCCCGGCTCATGAGCATGGATGAAATTGCATGTTTCGGGCTGACTGAACCAAACGTCGGTTCTGATGCAAGCGGTGTCGAAACAACAGCTGAAAGAGATGGCGATCATTATATTTTAAATGGGACTAAAACCCTGATTACAGGCGGAAGTATTGCCGATGTAATCTGTGTGTACGCCACTGTAGATGCCGACAAAAAAGGTAAAGGCGTCACAGCTTTTCTCGTAAAAAAGGGGGAAACAGAATATAAGACCAGCGATTTTCGTAAAATGGGAAACCGTTGCTGCCCCCTTTCTGAAATAGTCTTTACTGACAGCAGGGTTCCTGCGGCAAATCGTCTTGGCGAAGAAGGAGAAGGGCTCAAGATTGCATTAAGTGGTCTTAATGTGGGGAGAGTCACAGTTACATTTGGTGTTGTTGGCGTTGCCCAGGCAGCCCTGGAAGCAGCCATAAAATATGCCAAAACCCGTGAGCAGTTCGGAAAACCCATAGGGAGTTTTCAGCTGGTTCAGGAGTTGATCGTGGATATGGCCTTGAAAGTGGACACGGCAAGGCTTTTGGGATATCGTGTTGCAACTTTGCTTGATGCTGATGAGCCCTGCCAAAGAGAAGCTTCCTATTCAAAACTTTTTTCCACAGAGGCCGCACTGGAGGTAACTTCAAACGCTATTCAGGTTCATGGAGGGTACGGTTATACAGAAGAATATCCTGTGGAAAGATATTATCGTGATGTAAGACACCTTACAATGGCAGAAGGGACTACACAGGTTCAAAAGTTGATATTAGGAAGAGACCTGTTGAAAATTTCAGCAATAAGATAATATCTTTTTTTCGACCTTTTGCACGAATAAATGTAATTATTTAATTAATATATATCGTTTCAGGTATAATCTGATTAAATTATATCATATTTGAGACGTCTTTGTGATCGCCTCAGCCAAATAGTTGCAAATGATTAAAGTAAAGACTCGATCAAAAATAACTTAGCATTTTAAGCGTCGATCCATCCTGCCTGACTGCGTTGCGAAAACGTATAAATATCTTGATGTTCCTACGCTTTCGCGCCTTGTCAGGCAGGCGCCTCAACACTTAAAATTGCCAATTTATTTTCGATCGAATCCTAAAGAAATAATTAACGGAGATTTTTATTATGACAATTGAAAAAATGACTCCGATTGATGAAGGTTTCTGGACAAAACCTGTTAACGCAGATGAAGAAATTCAATTAATCGGAAGCAAATGTTCTGAATGTGGAGAACTTTTTTTCCCTGAAAAAAATAAAAACTGGTGCATCCATTGTTACAAAAGTGCCCTTAAAAAGGTTCTATTCAGCCGAAAAGGGAAAATTGCAACCTTCAGCGTTGTAATGCAAAAACCAGCGGGGGGTTTTTATCATGGAGGGGCTCCATATTGCTACGGCTGCATTGATATAGAAGATGGTATCAGAATCAAGTCCCTTATTTCCACAGATGATTATGATTCATTAAAATTGGGAATGGATGTGGAGCTTGTAATAGAAAAATTATGGGATGATAAAGACGGAAATGAAGTATCAACTTTTAAATTCAAGCCTGTGTAGGCCTATATAATATAAAATTTTCAAGAAGGTTATAATATGAAAAATTTGAACGAAATGAGAAATGTTTATGTGGCCGGCATGGGACTTATTCCGTGGAAGGTTTATGATAAGGAACACTACGATTTTGGAAGCGAGGCTCTCCTGAATGCTTTAAATGATGCTGAAATGAGCTGGAATGAAATGCAGGCAGCGTTTTGCGGAAGTGTGTATCAGGGGACAGGCTCGGGGCATCAATTAATAAAAGAGATAGGTCTCACAGGTCTTCCCATAGTGAATGTAGAAAATGCCTGCTCCAGCGGGAGTTCAGCATTCAGGCTTGCATATTTAATGGTGGCTGCTGAAATTTGTGATGTTGCTGTTGCCATAGGTATGGAGAAAATGCCCAAGGGTCCCATTCCCAGCACAGCCTTTTTACCCTGGGAACTTGCTTCCGGCTTTAATGCGCAGATGGCAAATTATGCCAATGAAACAATCGAGTATATGGAAGAGACCGGCACAACACTTGAGGACTTTTCACGGGTCACTGTTAAAAATCGTAAAAACGGTGCTTTAAATCCAAATGCCCGATTCCAGAAACCTGTTACACTTGAAGAGGTTATGGCTTCAAGGGTAGTGGCAACCCCCTTAAGGCTCTTCCATTGCTGCCCCCTTGCAGATGGTGCTGCTGCGGTAATACTTTGCAGTGAAGATAAACTTAAGTCAAAAAGTCGGGCTCTTACTGTGGCCGCATCTGTTATAACATCCGGAGTATATGGTGAAGGGATGATGATGAGCAGCACAATGGCAAGTCTCAAGTATCCTCCCAAAGAGGGTCTTGTGGAACTTTCCGTCAGGCAGGCCTATGAAGCCACAGGGTATGGGCCAGAAGATATGGATGTGGTTCAGGCCTACGACACCATGGCTTCTGCAGAAATATGGGATATAGAAAAACTTGGTTTTTGCAAAAAAGGTGAAGCCGCAAAACTGTTAAAGGAAGGTGTTTTTGATATTGATGGAAAAATTCCTCTAAATACTGACGGAGGATTAATGTCAAGGGGCCATCCTTTGGGAGCCACAGGGCTTGGTCAGATTTGTGAAATAATCAACCAGCTGCGAGGCGAAGCAGGTAAAAGGCAGGTAAAGGACGCAAAAATCGGTTTGGCACATGCCATGGGAGCCGGGCCCAACAGTTCTGTGACAATTTTGAAAAAATAGAGGTGCTTATGATTAAAGGTATAGATCATGTTGGAATTGCTGTAAAAAGCATTGATGAAATGGTCTCTTTTCTTGAAAATATTTTTGGTGCAAAAGAGGTTTCACGGACAGATTACCCCGGACTTCAGCAAATATCCGCCAAGGTCAATCTAAACGGTGATACTGAATTTGAGTTAATGGAAGCCACGGGACCCGACGGCGCAATAGGGAAATTTATGGAAAAATCCGGAGGCGGACTTCATCATATTTCCATACGATGTGACGATATCAAAACTTTTTCGGATGAACTTGAGCAAAAAGGTATCAAGGTTGTGGGGAAAATGTTTGATCGGGAACCCAAAGTCGCATTTGTCCATCCTAAAAGTGCCCAGGGGCTTTTGATTGAAATAAAAGAGGTCCCATAAAACCATCATATTTTTTAGTAACAGGGTTAGGACTCGATCAAAAATAACTTAGCATTTTAAGCGTCGATCCATCCTGCCTGACTGCGTTACGAAAACGTATAAATATCTTGATATTCCTGCGTTTTCACGCCTTGTCAGGCAGGCGCCTCAACACTTAAAATTGCCAATT
>DAOWMW010000279.1 GCA_030642865.1 Desulfobacteraceae bacterium | reverse complement strand
GTTCCGAGGAGGCGCATTTTTTCCGTCATAAAATTCATGAGATTTTCTGGATTTAATATTGCCTTTGTCTCCTGATAAAGAAATGTTTTATTGGCCGATTCCGACCCTTTGGCAATGAATATAAAAGTATATTCATTTCCGGGTGCACAGTTAATTTCAATCATGGCAGGAAGATTACTGTTGGTATTAGATTCTTCATACATGCTAAAAGGTGCATTTATTGAATAGCGGAGCGGATTTTTAACATAAGCGTTAAAAACACCCCTGGAAAGTGCTTCTTCGTCAGAAAAATCTGTCCATATACTCTGCCCTTTTTTTGCTTTAATAATGGCAGTCCCTGTATCCTGACTCAATGGGAACTCGGATTCCGAGGCCACAAGGGCATTGTTGATCATGCCCAGAGCGACAAGCTTGTCATTCTTAGAACTTTCAGGATCATCAAGAATTTTTGACAAAAAACGCAGGTGCGAGGGACGGGTATTAAAAGAGATATTCTTAAAAGCCTGCTCAGCCAAAAGAGTCAAGCCTTCCGGAGCAATTACAAGAACATTTGTTCCTTCAAAAGACTCAACTTTAACAAAATCTGCAGCTAAAAGGTGGTATTGCGCAGTATCGACTCCAATGGGAAACATCGACTGATACTTAAAGGGATCCATTATGCAACTCTCCATGATATGTAGCAAGTGGGGTGGTTATAACATCAGCCATTCAGGTGTCAAAGCTGAGCTATGGCAAAATTTAGACCAGGCCCTACTAAATATTAAAAAAGACTATACAACAAGGGGCTTGACTGAATAGGAAAAAGGAACTTTAATAATATGTTCAAAAAAGTCATTCCCCTTATCATCCACAATAATAAAAGCTGGAAAATTTTGAACCGTTATCATATATACAGCTTCCATTCCGAGCTCGGGATATTCAAGAAGCTCAATACTTGAGATGCATTCTGCCCCCAGCCTTGCCCCCTCTCCTCCTATGCTGCTCAGGTAAAAACCCCCATATTTTTTACACGATTCTGTAATGGCTTTTGAACGGTTCCCCTTGGCAATCATTATCAGGGAGCCTCCGTTTTCCTGGAACAAAGGAACATATGGATCCATGCGGGCTGCTGTTGTGGGGCCAAAAGAACCAGAAGGATATCCTTCCGGTGTTTTTGCGGGGCCTGCGTAAAACAGGGGGTATTTTTCAAGATACCCGGGGAGGCCCTCCCCCCTGTCAAGCCTTTCTTTAAATTTGGCATGGGCAATATCCCGCGCCACAATCATTTTTCCATTTAAAAAAAGACGTGTTCCAATGGAATATTTTCCCAAAGATTCCCTGATTTCATCCATTGATTTGTTTAGATCAATGGAAATAATATCACTTACGGCTTCTTCTGGTTCAGGAAGAAATTGTGCAGGATTATTTTCCAGTTGCTCCAGGAAAATGCCATCACAGGTTATTTTAGCCTTTATATTTCTGTCGGCGCTGCAACTTATCCCCATCCCAACAGGGCATGACCCTCCATGCCTTGGCAGCCGGATAACCCTTATGTCATGGCAAAAACATTTCCCTCCAAATTGAGCACCAACTCCCAACAGCCGCGATGCCTTTAATATTTCATTTTCAAGCTCACGATCACGTATGGCATGGGCTGTTTTATCACCCTTTGAAGGGAGGTCATCCAAATAACCCGCAGTTGCCAGCTTTACTGTTTTAAGGTTAGACTCAGGAGTAAGCCCCCCCACAACCACCGCAAAATGGTATGGCGGGCATGCAGCAGTCCCTGTGCTTTCCAGCTTATTAACAATAAAGTCAAATAATTTTCTGGAATTAAACAAAGGTTTAGTTTCCTGATAAAGATATGTCTTATTAGAACATCCAGCCCCTTTTGCAATAAAAAGAAAATGATACTCTTCTCCTTCCTGGGCAAATATCTCAAGCTGTCCAGGAAGGTTATTCCCTGTGTTGACCTCTTCATAAAGACTTAATGGAGCATTTTGTGAATACCTCAAATTTTTTTTTGTATAAACATTGAAAATACCCCTGGAGATAGCCTCCTTGTCAACACATTTTGTCCAGACTCTTTGCCCTTTATGTCCAAGAACAATAGCTGTCCCCGTATCCTGACACATGGGAAAGATGCCTTCAGCCGAGGTTACAGCATTTTTCAACAGTTCAAGGCAAACAAATCTGTCATTATCCGAAGCTTCTTCATCTTTAAAAACATCTGATAACTGTTTAAGATGGGAAGATCTTAAAAGCTGGGATACATCGTTGAATGCTTCTTCAGCAAGGAGGGTTAATCCTTCAGCATCAATTTTTATAACCCTTTTACCAAGAAAAGATGTCACAGTAACATGCTCTCTGGTGAGCAAACGATACGGGATCGTTTCATCCTGCAGGGGAAAGGGTTGTCCGTATATAAAATCGACCATATGATACACCTTTATTTTTAGGAAATGAAGAAAACTTTTTTAAAAACTAAGGGTTCGGTCAAAAATAAATTGGCAATTTTAAGTGTTGAGGCGCCTGCCTGACAAGGCGCGAAAGCGTAGGAATATCAAGATATTTATACGTTTTCGTAACGCAGTCAGGCAGGATGGATCGACGATTAAAATGTTAAGTTATTTTTGAGCG
>DAOWMW010000119.1 GCA_030642865.1 Desulfobacteraceae bacterium | reverse complement strand
CTTTTGAGATCATCCATATTAAGGAGGATATCAGCGAAATGTTTTCCTCCATACTCTCCTTTATCCACAGATATTACTATTATTCTGTTTGAGTTCCCGTACAGAGCATTATATTCTTTAAAAAGAGGCCTGCAGCAGACTTCTCCTGGAATTTTTTGTTTAAGAAGGGATGAAATGAGATCGGCTGTCAGCTCGTTTTCCTTCCCTTCCCTGTTTTTGCAGCCCTGATTTCGTTTTTCAGGTTCCCCTGGAAATCTCTCTGTCAGGTCAATGCCGATTTTGTTACCAAAATTTTTATGGGGGGATGAATGATCGAGTACATCCAAAACACCTCTGGAGTATGTTATATCCGTTTTTATATCAAAAATTGATACCACTTTTTTCAGTACATCCGAGGTATTGTCCGGTTTAATATCCTTGTCAACCACCACTATTACCTTGCAAAAACTCATCTGCCCCATTCCCCAAAGGCCGTGCATTACTTTCTGGGCATGACCTGCATATTCTTTATTCATTGAGACAATTACTATATTATGGAAAACCCCTTCCCAGGGAAACCACATATCGATTATTTCAGGGAGGACGGTTTGGAGCAGGGGTAAAAAAAGACGTTCTGTAACCTTTGCAAGGTAGCAATCTTCCATGGGAGGTCGTCCCACAAGGGTCGCATTATAAACAGGTTGTCTTCTGTGGGTAAGAGCTGTAACATGAAACACCGGATAATCATCCGCAGGGGAATAATATCCTGTATGATCGCCAAAAGGGCCCTCCACTCTAAGTTCCCCCGGGTCCACATACCCTTCAAGGACAAATTCAGCTTCCGCTGGAACACGGATATCATTGGTAATACATTTTGTCATTACTACGGGCTTTTTGCGTATAAAACCGGCCAGCTGCATTTCGTCCATCCCCCGGGGCATTGGAGCCGTGGCAGCATATGTTGTGGCCGGATCTGCACCTATGGCAACCGCCACAGGCATTCTCTTGTTTGCACTGCAGTATTCATTGTAATAACTGGATCCGTCTTTGTGTATATGCCAATGCATCCCTGTGGTATTTTTATCAAAAATTTGTAAACGATACATCCCGGCATTCTGTTTTCCCGTGTGAAGGCTTTTTGTAAATACAATGGGAAGGGTAACAAAGGGGCCGGCATCCTGGGGCCAGCATTTTAATACCGGGATTATCCCCAGGTCAACTTTTGAACCCTTTTGAACGATCTCCTGACAAGGCGGGGTCTTTCCCTTGAAAGTGCGGGGAACAAAATTCGAAGCACCCAGTGCCAGAGGGATCATATCCAGAGCCTGTTTAATGCTTTTGGGAGGTTCTATTTCCAAATATTTTTTGACCTTTTCAGCCAGCATGTCCAGGTAGTCCACCTCCATGGCCATGCATATTCTTTTATCACTGCCGAAGATATTGGTTGCCACTGGAAAGTTTGATTCTTTTACGTTTTTGAAGAAAAGAGCTTTCCCACCGTTTTTGCTCTTTGATTCCATGTCTGTATATTTGCTTATCTCCAGGCTGGATGAGACCGGCTGTGGGATATACTTTAATTCTCCCGCTTTGTCCAACTTGTTTAAAAAATCTATCAGGTTTCTATACACTCTTTTTTTCCCCCCACCGTGGAAACAGGTTATGATCAAGTTTTACATGGTCCATTATTCTGGCGACAACAGAATCGATAAGATCATTAACTGTTTCTGGTTTAAAATAAAATCCAGGACATGGCGGCATAATGGTCGCACCTGCAACCGCTGCTCTGTACATATTTTTTAAATGTATTTTGTTTAACGGGGTTTCCCGGGTCAACAGAATCAAAGGCCTTTTTTCTTTAAGGCAGACATCTGCAGATCTGCTGATGAGATTATCTGTAACTCCGGATGCAATTGCCCCAAGGGTCTTCATGGAACAGGGCGCGATTATCATACCATCATGGAGAAATGAACCGCTGGCCACGGGAGAAAAAAAATTATCCCCCTGAAAAATATCAAGGTGCGCATTTTTATTAATACTGACACCCTGCTGTAAAAGAAAAATCCTTATCGATTCAGGGGTTGTTCCCGGGCTGTGCCCGGTTTCGTGTTCAATAACTTTTAAGCCAGTGTTTGATATTACAAGGTAAACATCAACGGAACTGTTTAAAAGGGCCTTTAATAGTCTGATTCCGTATATGGATCCAGAAGCACCGGATATTGCAACTACTATTTTTTTTTTCACTAAAACCGCCTTAATGCTTCATCCAGCAAAATTCCTCCAAACAGGAGAATAGATATTATGCTGTTAATATGAAAAAATGCTACGTTTATATTAGAAAAATCGTCCGGTTTAATCAATTTGTGCTCGCAGATCATGAGGCATCCGATAATAACCACGGCACACAAGTATATATTCCCCATATTGAATTTCAGGTATATGAGAAAAAAAAATACCATGGATAAAATATGAATCATTTTTGATATATGTAAGGCTTTTTTGATTCCGAATCTGGCCGGGACTGAAAAAAGTCCCGCCTTAATATCAAAATCTGTATCCTGACAGGCATAAAGTATGTCAAAGCCTGCAATATGTGTCAATAATGCCAGGGAAAGAAGAAGGATAGACCATGAAAAACTCCCTGTTGTGGCTATCCATGCCCCGACTGGTGCAATGGATATTGCAAAGCCAAGATATATGTGGGAAAAATATGTAAATCTTTTTGTAAATGAATATAAAAACAGAAGACCAAGAACAGGAAAAGATAGATAAAAACATAGTTTACCGAGCATTCCAGCAGCAAATATAAATAAAAATGAAGATATGGTTATAAAAATTACTGCTGCAAAAAAAGATATTCTCCCGGCAGGGATTTCCCGCTGGCAGGTTCGCGGATTTTTTGAATCAAATTTCAGGTCGGCAACTCTGTTAAAGCCCATGGCTGCGGAGCGGGCAGCTGCCATGGCAATAAGTATCCAGAAAATGTCTGACAAGGAGATAGATTGATTCCTTGATGCCAGAACCACAGATGAAAAAGCAAATGGAAGCGCAAAAATCGTGTGGGAAAATTTTATCATTTTAAGATAACTGACTATTTGAGCAGTAGCAGGTTTTTTGTTCATTTAAGTTCCAATTAAAGTAATTAGGGGTTTGGTTTTGATTTTGGCAATAGGCGGAGGTATAATAAAATTTAAAAATCCAGGGAATTCGCTTGTACTCAAACAACCAGAGCCTTTTAAATTTTACCAGATAGCTCTTAAGGTAATGATTTTTGGAAGGATAGAAGGAGAGGAATATGTGACGATCTATACTTGTCAAAAAAGACCGTCTATTTTTGTATTGCACCCGGGGCAACTTCCATTGACAATCAGATTCTCTTCCACCATAAAACCGAATTTTTTTATGAGCAATTTTCCGCAATTACGGCACAAGGTATTTTCAAAGCCACTTCCATGCATATTTTTTGCGCCGGTATAAACATATTTTAAACCTGCTTTTAAGCCTGTTTTGCGGGCTTTATTTAATATCTCCACTTTGTGTCCCTGGACGATCATGCAGCTTGCAGGAAGGTTGAAAACGGCTTACATGCCATGGAGTTTTCCTCCCAGGGGAGTCAGCAAAAAGAGATTCCAGAGGCCGGAATTTGCAATGCTAAAAAAACAGGCAATATCTACAACAACAGGTATAATACGCCTTCCTCCCTTTGGCCTTCCCAAAATCATTATTTTAAAGCCCACAGGATAAAAATTTAAAGATCTATAAAAGGAGAATCTTTTTCGTCCTCATTTCTTGAAAACGTCAATGATATTGCATTTTCATTTTTTTGCCTGGCTTTATAAATAATCGGCAGGGGTCTTGTCCGAAAACGTGGGACAAGTGTTATTGATAAGCCTGCAAAAGCGCCAAAAGGGTATTTATGCATAAAAATTGAATGTTCTATTTTTGAAATTATTTTATCTGAATCGCAGGAACACAAACAAACCGTACTCCAGGAGACAGGAACATCTCCTAAAATAATTCTTATCATGTTTTTCAGCTCCCATATGCTGAAAAACCTGGCATGATTATATATTGTTTTTGTAAAAATCCCTTTTATTCGTCTTTGAATGGCTTTTAATGCATAACGGTTAAGTACTCCCAGAAAAACCTTATCCTTTGTAACTCTGAATGCTTCTTTCAGGGCATTTTCAGGATTTTCCACAAATTCAAGACTTGTCATAAAACATGAATAATCAAAAGAATTATCATCAAAGGGGAGAGATTCTGCAACTCCCCGGTGCAAGTCAGCACGTTCCTTAACATTTTTATACGCAACATCGAGCATATATGGGGAAGGGTCAATACCTGTGGGGCATAAACCCATTTCTATAAACTGCAGAAGCCCGTGCCCTGTACCGCAGCCGATATCAAGGAGCCTGCTCCCCCGAGCAGGTTTAAGCATTTCAAACAAAAGCCTGTTTTCAGCCCTGGCGATAAGGCTATTGTGATGTTCTTCAAACCATTTATCGCAGGAGATTGTATCGTTAAAATCAAAAATATGTCCCATGCTGGTAATTTAAAAAAAAAATGAAAAAATATCAAGGGGAAAACGCTTTGGGCCAGATTGAATTTTAAAATTTTGGCCTGACGAAAAAAAATAAATATTTGTTTTTGTTTTTTTATTGTTATTTCAACATGCTATAAAATAAATTTTACGCCGAATACAAATGCCTGTTTTTTGGAGCATCATGGGTAACTTTCACAACAGATTGAATTTGTTGTTAATAATAACTCAATTTTCTGAGTAGATTTTTTCAGCCAATCCAGCTCGACTTTTAATTGGCTAAAAAAAATCTAAACTGCTCAATTGATATAAAGCGTCGATGCATCAATCCAAATCACTCCTTGATACCCATAGCGTGCCAATGTGATCTTTTGGGAATAAACAGATCGGCCTGATATTATCAATCCTGCAAAGACGAGAGCTATAATATGGCTCTGATGGGATTGATACACGAAGAATATACCCGGTATCTGTTCAACGGTGTTGAGAAAATGACAGCCCTGTTAAGGCGACAAGGGCATATGATCAATCCCAAACGAATAAGACGTTTGATGGGGCTTATGGGGCCGGCGTTTTAAAAG
>DAOWMW010000121.1 GCA_030642865.1 Desulfobacteraceae bacterium | reverse complement strand
GCGCCTCAACACTTAAAATTGCCAATTTATTTTCGATCGAATCCTAAGGGGACAATACTAATGACAGTCAAAAATTATTTTCCGCCAAACCCCGCATCTGATATTTTTGCAACAGCACCATCAAGATTATTAATAGCGTCCATCATCCCCATGGTTTTTGGAATAACTGAAGTAATAAAGTATCGTGCAGTCTGGATCTGACCATCATAAAAAGCAGCATCTTTATTTTTTGCAATCTTGTCTGCCAGCTTCTTTTCATCAGCGTCACCAACAATTTTGGCAAGCCTGGTCGTTGCAGCAGAAGCTCTCCAAAGAAGCATCCAGGCAATGGACATATCACCGAATACCTCAAGAAAAGGATATGCCAGGGCAAAAGCCTCCTCTACCTGCCGGCCTCCTGCTGCTTTTCCTATGGTGGACGCTGTTACTTTTAATTTTTCCATTGCTGCGTCAAAATTGTCAGCCAGCCCTTTTATTCGCGGTTGCTCTTTAGCTGCGGAGATGATTTTACCGACTTCGTCTATAAAATCTTGAAAAAGCTGCCCCTTATTCATTCCAAGCTTTCTCCCCAAAAGATCCATGGCCTGGATACCGGTGGTCCCTTCATATATGGTAGCAATTTTAATGTCCCGCAAAAGCTGTTCCACAGGATATTCCCGACATGCACCAGCCCCGCCGTGGATTTGAATAGCCAGGTTGCACAGCTCAAAACCACGTTCTGTTGTATGAGCCTTGCAGATTGGAATCATCAGGGCTATCAAACCATTTAAACGTTTTTTTTCTTCTTTGCCTGTTGTTTCCAGTTCTGCCTTGTCCATACAAAATCCCACATAATAATTCAGGCTTCTCAACCCTTCCACGCTGGCCTTCATCATCATCAGCATACGCCTGATATCCGGATGCTCAATAATCGGAACCTGGAGAGCATCAGGGTCACGCAGTTTAGTAATATGTCTTCCCTGGAATCTTTCACGGGCATAATTTAAAGCATAAAGATATGCAGTGCTGGAAAGCCCCAAACCCTGCATTGCAACAAAGAGACGGGCTTCATTCATCATATGAAACATATTTTTAAGGCCGTCATTCTCCTTACCAAGTATCGTCCCTATACATGTACCCTTTCCCCCCATCGCCATACTGCAGGTGGGGCTCCCATGGATTCCTATTTTTTCTTCAATCCCTGTGCACTCAATATCATTTCTCTCACCCATGGTTCCGTCTTCATTGACCAAATATTTGGAAACAAGAAAAAGGGAAATTCCCCGGCTTCCTTTTGCTGCCCCTTCAACCCTTGCAAGGACGGGATGGATGATATTTTCTGTAAGATTATTCTCGGCCTGGGTTATAAATATCTTGTTTCCTGTAATTGAGTAAGTCCCATCAGGATTTTTTTTTGCAGAGGTTGTAAGTTCTCCCACCTCCGACCCTGCTTCAGGTTCTGTTAATGCCATGGTACCTGACCATTCACCTGAATATATTTTTTTAAGATAAAGTTTTTTCTGTTCTTCTGTACCATAAATTTCAACTAGTTTTCCTGCACCATGGGTAAGGCCCAGCCCCACGGCAAGGCAGGTATTTGCTCCCTGGAACAATTCATCAACAACCATTTTAACGACCTGGGGCATACCCTGCCCCCCCACATCAATATCATCAGACAGGGCTATCCACTCTCCCTCCATAATCAACTGATAAACACGGTGAAAAGATTCAGGGACTTTTACTTCTCCGTTTTCAAAACTGCACCCCTCCCTGTCCCCTTCGGCTGATATGGGAAGAAGCTCTTTGGTGGCAAGGGTCCTTGCCTCTGAAATAACCAGATCAAATGTTTTTCTGTTCAGATCCGCATATTTGGGATCCTTTGTTAATGATTCTATATCAAGCTGTTCATAAAGGACAAACTGTACATCTCTGCGATCATTTAATAATTGTGCCATACAATCCACAACTCCTTTTATGTTTATATTTTTTTAGTCAATTATGGAATTTTTTTTAAAAATCCCGAAATATATGTATAAAAATACCAAAAAACATTATTTTGTCAATAACTTATATATTTGCAAAAGTCTGTCGGGAAGCTCCTGAACATCAGATATGACATTATGATTAGCAGCTCCAAAAAGATCATCGAGCCTGGGGTCCCCCTGGATGTTTATGGTTAAAGCCTTTGCATGAATGTTCCTGGCGCGGGCTTCTGAAATTGCCCTGCGTGTATCTTTAATTGCATAATCCCGTTTATATCCGGCATCATTTGGAAAACCATCCCCAATAATAAAAAGCAGACGGACTTTTGAAGAAATTTTTTCAAGGCGGCTTGTGGCATGACGGATTGCAGCTCCCATTCTGGTACTTCTTTTTGGAGTTAAGGCGTTTATCTTTTGCTTCACGGCATTTCCCATTTTATCATCAAACTCCTTAACAGAAAAATAATCGACTCCCAGGCGGCCTGTTCCTGAAAATCCGGCAATGGAAAAGCGGTCTCCAACCACACTCAATGCCTCGCAAAAAAGGACTATCGCCTCCTTTTCAACATCTATAACTGTTTTGTTTGATCCAGCAACCTTATTTGCAGTTGATCTTGACAGATCCATGAGGAGTAATACTGCCACGTCCCGGTTCTCTTTTACACGTTTAATATAAAGCCGGTCAGAAGGAATTATTCCACTTTTTTTATCAATTGCAAAATTCAAAAGCTCCCTGTAGTCAAATTCATCACCTTCAACCCATCTTCTCAGGATAGAAAGTCCCAAAGGTTTAAGAAGTTCAAAGGAATATCGAATTTTTTGAACAAGCCCAATGTTTTGCCTTATGGTATCTTCATAGAAATTCCCATCAATTCCGGGAATCTCCTTGTGGAGCACCCTTACATAATTATGAATATAATCATTTAAAGTATGATCCCATTCTTTGTATCTGTAAACATGCTCTGCAGCAGAATCTGCTGTGAACATGCAAGGGTTTTCCCTTGCCAGCAGCCCTGCAAAATCAAATTCTGATAAACCGGTGATTCTGGTTTGACCTGTTCTTTTATCATCCTGCTGATTTTTATCAAAACTTATAATAATTTCTTCTATCTTGTCTAAAGATAAATGTCCCTTATTATCCATTAAATGTTTTCGCAGCTCAGACTTATAAACTTTATATCCCTTTTCTTCAATTATCAGTTTTATTTTGTTTGCAATTTTTTCCTCTTCCCCGTATGAGACAAAAAAAAGCTCAGGGATCAGCCTGCGCCCAAAAGGGGTATTAATCGGGGAATAATCAGTTTTTGAAAAATTTTTGCCACCTGTTTTCCTGACAGCCTTTTCCACCAGCCCGTAGGTTTCAATAACCAGTTCTGCACATATTTCAACATTATGGCATTTTTTTACTTTATTTTCAAAAAGCTCGGGGATCAAAGAGATTCTTTTTGCCATATTTCTGAACCCGGGGGATACTCGATCAGGATAAAGATCCAGGGCTATCCATGCGTATAATAAAAAAACAGCACCTGCTCCATTCTTTTTTTTTAAAATTTCCCGGGCTCCCTGTTGAAGGATGGTGAGGGTCTGTTTATAAAGGCCAGGATAACGGCTGGACAACAAAATCTTTAATCGACCATGTTCAAAAACCAAAAACAGATCTGCTGCCAGTTTTGGAAGAGGAAAGGATGAGAAAAACAGATCAAAATCAGAAACCCCATTCTGAATCCCTGAATTTAAAATATGGAAATTTTCAGGGTATTCTCCTGTTTTGTCCAGATCAAAATCGAATGTATTAAATTCGTAGTATCCTGCTTCAAGCCCCACAAGAGACCTGTAGAGAGCAAAATTTTTTTCCTTGCTATCAAAAAAATCAATTTCATCAGGAAGATAAATGTACTTTCCATCTGAACAGACCATGGGGGTGCCATGAACATTTTTTAAATATAATTCTGGTAATTCAGAGAGTGAACGTACAAAAAGAGGATTAGTTATTCTTGCGCCAAGGTAGCGGTTTAATCTGTCCTGAATCTGCACAAGGGGAGCAGTGGTACACATATTTTCATATGTATCAATCCCCAGTTTTGACTCCAGGGTTAAAAACTTTGCTCCCAGTTTTGCATTTTGTTCAAATTTGGTCAAAGCAGACAGAATAAAATCGGAAAGAGCTTTTTGGGAAAGAAGGCGCAACCCCCTGTCCATTCCTTCAAAAAACAGATCTGCAAGATCCGGAGAAGCCTTAATTACCCGATGCAGTTGTTCAATCTGCCAGGCCATTTTCTCCCTTGAAAATGAAAGAATTCCCCCGGGAATGGTAAATGCAAGATGCTTACACCTGTTATATGACAATTCATAAGAAAAAATAGTGGAATAAAGGCTCAACAGAGCAAGTGCAGATTCAAAATCCCGGGAGTTTAAGATTACCGATAAAGCGTTGACAGGAGAATTTAAAACATATACCCCTTTATTTTCCATTATCGAAACTGCTTGTAAAAATTTATCAACAAAGCTGTCATTATGCTTTAAAACCGGCACAAGGGATTCGGCCATTATTTTTCCCAGGGTCGGCCCTTTTGCTCCAGCTTCACGCACCAGAGAACTATATCTGTGGAGACGATGCTGATAATTTTCCACGGAAAGGTTCACATATCCTGACGCAATGGCACGACCGCAGGATATTTCAAGGGAAAGTCCCCATATAACGTCCTTAACAAGGAGTTCAGCTATTTCAGGAGACGGTGTATATTCTTTTTGTTGAAAGCCCCCGGCAACAGCTTCGGCTGTTTCTGGATCAGCAGCGGCAAGTTGAGATAATAATTTTTTAATGTACACCATTTACGTATTGCCGTATAAAAATTTATGGGGAAATTTGATAAAATGCATAAACTTACAAGTCTGCCGGCTAAACTTTAGCCTGGTGGGATTTACCTTTAATTCCAGTGCCAGGGCAAGCCTTGCAAGGGAAATATGCTGTTGACACACGAGCTACCCGCCAGGTAATATCAACCAATTTTAAAAGATCACTTTCTATCTTTGTCCCAGGGTTTTGGATTTATCCTGGCACGACCAGCGCATGGCTGGGCTTTATTTTTTGTAGTTTTAATTTGAGCGATGGCATTATCAAGGGTTAT
>DAOWMW010000113.1 GCA_030642865.1 Desulfobacteraceae bacterium | reverse complement strand
TTTGAGGAAAAACTGGCGACCAAAATATGGAACTGCGAACACGGCTGAAAAAAGTAGTCCTGTCTTGAATCATTAGTCAAACCACAATAACAAAAAGTCTCAAAGTGTTTATCCCCCGTTTGCTGCCTTTTGACGCCTCGAATTGGGGCTTTCAGGCGTAACTCAGGGGACGTTCTTCAGCATAAGTTTACAATGGTAACGTTATGAACCCGGGGAACTCCATCCAGATCTCATAATTTTGCCACTGTCACAATTTGGGCAGATAATTTTTTGAGAACACGTCATGTAAATGATATATACATAAAATAAATATTTATTCAACAAATTACATATTTCACCCATTACCCTCAATGGGACTTCGTTTGGAAGAAACATTGTCTCTTCAAGCCGGTTGTTTTTTACAACTTAAAATTGACCCACCTTTTAATATTTCTCTGAGCTCAACAGCCAGTTTTTTGTTGAAATTTTATAAGGTTATCAAAACTTTTACGAAAATTCTACCTTTATTATGCTAAATATGCTATCAGTTTTTAACACAGACTGTAAAATACAGGTTATTATTTGACAATCTATACAAGCTCGATAATAATTTCAGTTTAAAAATAATTTTATTGGTTGTATAAAAAAAGGGGTTTTATGAGTAAAGTAAGTATAATCGGTGCCAGTAATACAAAATTTGGAGCTTTCGTTAAAAAAAATAGAGAGACCGGAGAAATTACAGATACAAAATCTTATTATGATTTGCTTGTTGAAGCCGGTAAAGGAGCTATTGCGGATGCTGGTCTTGAACCAAAGGATATTGACGGGATCTGGATCGGCTCCTGTTCCCCTGCCAAATTTATAAATCAGGAACATATTGGGCCCCTGGGGCTTGAAGTGGCTCCTGATGATTTCAGGCTCATACCCACCACAAGAACAGAGGGCGCCTGTGCATCCTCCTCCCTTGCAGTATATAATGCGCTTTACGGAATTGAATCTGGAAGATTTTCCAGGGTACTAGTCATAGGTGTTGAAAAAATGAATATGCTCAACACAAAGGATATGACACACACCCTTGCGTGTTGTTCCCATTGGCCCACAGAAGGTGTTTCTGGTATGACATTTCCCATGCTGTTTGCTGAATATGCCAAGGGCTACCAAAAACATTACAATCTGACACCTGATGAACTGAGGAAAATGTTTGCTCATATATCGGCCTTTTGTTATAAAAATGCTTTGGAAAACCCACTTGCACATTTTGGAAAAGGGAGCCCCCAGGATAAGCTTGGACTGCAGACTGCAGAAGCAATTTTGAATCTTCCTGACACAGGCAAAGGGAGTAATCCTATGGTGGCACCGCCTCTGAGACTCCATGACTGTTCTCTAGTTACAGATGGGGCAGCAGCTTTGGTGTTGACCACAACTAATGAAGCTAAATCGATCAGTAACAAGGTTGTTGAAATTGCCGGAATAGGCCAGGCAACAGAAAGGCTCCAGGAAAAAGTAAGACCGAATATGCATGAGCTTATTGCAGGTAAAGTAGCTGTTCAAAGATCCTTTGACGAAGCAGGATTTACCATTAATGATCTTGATTTTGCTGAGGTTCATGATTGTTTTACTATTAATCAGATTCTTTGCACAGAAGCCCTGGGGCTTTCAGAAGACGGACGGGGCGGATGGGACTATATTGATGGCAGGTATACCCCTGAAGATACTTGCCCAATCAACCTTTCCGGAGGTTTAAAGGCCAAGGGACATCCCGTGGGAGCCACTGGCGCATCAATGCATGCACTTGCATATAAACAGCTTGTTGGCGAACCCATAGGACTTGCTCCCAAAAAGGGAACTCCTGAAACAGGTGTGGTTTTTAATGTGGGTGGATCTGCAGCAACCAACTGTGTTACCACACTTAGAAGAATAAAATAGCAGCCAAAAGAAACTTGCAGCTTCAAAAATAACCTGCTTATTTTTGAGGTTGCAAAAATTTTTATAACTTAAATAGTAACTACTCAGCTGCACTGATTCAGTGTATTGCTGTAGATATTGACTGAATAGTTAGGATCGTGAATTTATTTCATCCCTAATCCTTACCTTAAATCTATATTTGAATAATCTTTTTATATTATGCAAGTAAACGGAAAGCAGCTTAGACCCATATGGTTGGATCATAGTTCCAAAACTGTTAAAATAATCGATCAAAGGCTTCTCCCCCATGATTTTGTCATTGCAAGTTTAAAATCAGTTGACGATACAATTGAAGCGATTCGTGAAATGTATGTGCGGGGAGCTCCGCTTATCGGGGCAACCGCTGCATATGGTGTTTATTTAGCGGTTTTAAATTCATTTACCGAAATTGATAAAGATGAATATCTCTTAAAAGAGTGTGACAGATTAAAGAGTGCAAGACCCACTGCGGTAAATCTTGCATGGGCCGTTGACAGGATGCTTTTTGTATTGCTGAAAATCAAAGATCCCGAAGCAAGGCTGAATACAGCCCGAAGCGAAGCGGCCATGATAACTGATGGGGAGGCTGAAAACTGTAAAAAAATAGGTGAGCATGGTCTTTCGTTAATTCAGGAAATAAGCCGTAAAAAAAATGGGGGTACAGTAAATGTACTTACCCATTGCAATGCTGGCTGGCTGGCATGTGTAGATTATGGAACCGCCACTGCTCCGATTTATGCGGCCTTTGATAAGGGAATTGATATCCATGTCTGGGTGGATGAAACCAGGCCTTTAAACCAGGGAGCGCGTCTTACTGCCTGGGAACTCGGTGAACATGGGGTAAAGCATACTGTGATAGTAGATAACGCAGGGGGGCATATCATGCAGCATTCAATGGTGGATATTGTCCTGGTTGGCACAGACCGGACCACCTATACTGGAGATGTGGCCAATAAAATTGGAACCTATCTCAAAGCTCTGGCTGCGCAGGATAATGGTATTCCCTTTTATGTTGCCCTCCCTTCCAGCACTTTTGACTGGGAATCTAAAGATGGCATTGCGGATATCCCCATTGAAAAAAGAGACCCCGATGAAATAAGATATGTGCAAGGGATAAATAATGGTGAAATAATAAAGGTTCTTATCCCGCCCAAAAAAAGTCCCGCTGCAAATTATGCCTTTGATGTTACTCCTGCAAGGCTCGTGACCGGTTTTATTACGGAAAGGGGTATTTGCGGAGCCAGTGAACAGGAAATCATAAAATTGTTTCCTGAAAAAATTAAAAGCTCAACTTTCTGAGCAGCTTTTCAGTTGCTTGTCGAATAAGACCCTGTAACACTCAACATGAGCCATAAAAAACAGCCTGAAAAATTACAATCTATTCTTTTTCCACCCCACAAACAGGAGTACCATAAAACCTGCAACAATAACCATTACCACCCATGATGAACCAGAGGCTGTCATTTTTGTCTCTTCCTTTTTTTCTTCCACCATTTCAAAGCCTTCAATTTTTTTCCCTTTGGTTTTAGCTTTAACTGCCTCTTCCTTTTGAATTTTTTCTATAATCTTGGTCAAACTCTCCCGGGACTCTTTTCTTTTGGCTTCGTTTTCCGCCTGGGTGCTCCCTGTGGCTTTTGCCATAGCCATTTTAAATTGATCCAGCTGCTGGGGTGTCAGCAGACCATAAAGGGAAATAATATTAGTCACAAACTGCTGTAGCATGGGATTGTTACAGGTATGTTCACAACAGGCAACCCCCTTTTCAATTACGTTTAAAGCATAGGTTTTGGAAAGTTCTTTTTTAATATCAGTTGACGCCTTCCAGTACTCTTTCCTGTTTGCCTCAAGCATTCTGGCTGTTATAGATTGAAGGGCCCAGGGATTGTTTTTATTAAAAAATTCTTCAAGCTCCAGTTCGTATTTATCCTGAACATAAACTTCATGAATCTGTTCCCACTCTGTTTTATCAACAGCATAAGGGGTTGTTACCTGAAAACCCCAGAGATGTTCCACGAATTTATCCATATTCCTTGCTCCGGCGTATCCTTCTTTTTTCATACCTTTTATCCATTTAGGATTCAGATACCGTGTACGAAGGGCCTTACCTATTGCTTTGGGGAGGTCTTCTATTTTTACATCTTTCCCATTTTGCATATTTGAGACAAGTACATCAGGATATTCCCCTTTTTGGCTCTTGACAGCCAATGATAATCCCCCTAAAAAAGCAAACATATCATCATTGTCCAGCATATTGTAAAGATTGGATGAACGGGTATGTACAGTAACTTTTACATCTTTCAGGTTATTTTTATACAGACTCTTCATGGGTTTGCCCCATATTTTCTCACCATACGCAAAAGAGGAATGGTGAATAAAAACATCTGCAAGTTCCTCTTCATCCTCCCATATACCACTGTTTGGTACAAGTTTTTGCAGCGCTGTGGAATATGTCCCCGGTTTTGGCCCAAAAATTCTTGCCTGACTTAAATCCTCTGCTTCTTTTTCCTGGTATCCCTTTTCCAGGAGCCTCTCTTTTATTTTTCTGTTATTAATGGCTATGAAATTTTCCACATCCTTTAAAGATCCTGCCATTCGTACACCCCTGTCGATGAGGTGAATAATTTTTCCGTAACTGTCACGGAAAAGACCTGATGTCTGGACAATTACGTCTATCCTGGGACGCTTAAGAATTTTCCCTGAAACAGGGGCAATATCCACAACTTTATCTTTTTTGTCCCACACCGGCCTGATTCCCAAAAGGCTTAAAACTGCTCCCACATTGGCCCCTTCATTTCTCTGCAACTCTGTACTCCAGAGTATAAGAGCCACCTTGTCAGGATATCTCCCGTGCTTTTTAATATATCCATTAATTATTTCATCCGCCATTTTTTCCCCCAGGGCAAAGGCTTCCCTCGAAGGAACCTTATCAACGGAAAAACCATAAAAATTTCTTCCTGTGGGAAGGGCTGCAGGATTCCTCACAGGATCATTACCCTCTCCCGGGGGAATAAATCCGCCGTCAAGGGCTTTTAAAAGAGATTCCATCTCATTAGTACCGCAGACTTTCAGCCTTTTTTCCATATCTTCCTGTTTGATTTCAGGACTCATGGAACAGATGGCAGCAGCAAGGGCAGAAAGGGGTTTTCCCTGGGGGGAGAGACCAAAGGTGTGCATTCCGTATGGAATCAGTTTTTCCTGTAATTCAAGGATATAATGCTCCACCTCCTCTATGGCCCCATGATCAAGCTTTTCTATCTGAAGATCACGGTCAAGACCTGTTTTTCGTATAATCTTTTGAACCCGTTTAAGCTTTTCCCCTGCCAGTGCAGCATCCGTACTCAGGGCATTATGGTATTCATCAATCAAAGCTGTGAGTTCCCTGTATTCCATATATGACCC
>DAOWMW010000191.1 GCA_030642865.1 Desulfobacteraceae bacterium | reverse complement strand
GATAATCACGTCGCATTTACGAAATATGGATTCGGCCTACAGGTACGGGGGGGAAGAATTTATCCTCCTCCTTCCAGGGACAAAAAAGATGGAAGCATATGTAGTGGCTGAACGCTTAAGGGCTGCCGTGGAAGGAGAAAAATTATATCCTGTAAGTGATAAAGTCCATGTCACAATCACCATAAGTGCAGGAGTCTCCCAATATTCGCGGAATGAAGAGAGAGAATCCTTTATAAAAAGAGCGGATGGCGCAATGTATAAATCTAAAGAAGCCGGGCGAAACAAAATATCAGTGAGCTAAGGGCTCGCCCAAAAATAACTTAACATTTTAAGCGTCGATCCATCCTGCCTGACTGCGTTACGAAAACGTATGAATATCCTGATATTTCTACGCTTTCGCGCCTTGCCAGGCAGGCACCTCAACACTTAAAATTGCCAATTTATTTTTGTACGAACCCTGACAGACCGGATATGAAATCCGCCTCTACTTCATCTTTTCAACCATATATCCATCCATAACAAGCTGCATCATATGATGCATTACACAGACCAGCAGTGCAGACCCGTATTCAGGAAAAAAAGAAACCTGAAGCATAATAGAAAGGGGGAGTGTTTTTTGACCGCCGAGCAAAATTACACTTTCTCTTTTCCCCTTCTCAAGCTTAAAACGGTTGGAAACAAACCATCCTGCGCAGAGCATTAAGCCATGGAAAAATACAGCCACCCCAAAAGCTGCGCAAAGGATCATACCATTTTGTAAAATCACTTCCCGAACCTGGGAGAGAGCCATCCATACAACCAGAAGAACAATGGTCTGATTACCATGCTGGAGCCATTTGGCAATCTTGCCCAAAAAAAAACCTGCAAAAGGTCTCACAAAAAGACCGCAACAAAGAGGGCAAAGTAACACCCCCCCTATTTTTAACATCATCCCCACCTTGTCAATTAACACCAGGGTTGTATCTCCTGACAAACGAACCAGTAATGAAAGTTCAACAGGAATGGAGAAAACTGAAAATAAATTTGCTAAAATAGTTATGAGAAGAGCATGGGCCATATTACCTCCGGCTGCACCTGTCATAACAAGACCACTGCTTAAAGTTGTGGGAACAACTGAAACCAGAATAATCCCCACCACTAATCCATGGCTAATGGGACTAAGGCTGATCAATGCTGCAAAACCCGGGGCTAAAACAAATATCAGGGCAAGGGATAGCAACACCCCTTTAATATCTTTAAGCCCCGCAGTAATCGCATCGGTATTTAACATTAAACCGGAAACAAAAAATATTATTATGATAGCAGCATCCGGCCCATGATGGGATTTAAGCCATTTACCCGCAAAGGAAACTGTTTCAGTTTTGTCTATCATTGTAATGGTAAAAATCAAAATCAAACCAGCAACAAACCAATATTTTTTCAGGAATTCAACTATTTTCATATAAGCATATATACCAGATCCCACCCGTAAATAATACACCGAATATAATACAGGGCAGGGGACATTAAAAACAGCAGGGGCGGATTCCATATCCGCCCTGTTCATATCCATCCCCAGGGCAGGGATTCGGCCCCTGCCAGCCGCACAGGTCGCATAGGTTTAATAACCATTATTTTGTGCTGGATATTATTTTGCATTCATAAACTTGTTATATTTTCTCATCCATTAAAAAACCTTGCAATCCATTTTAATCGTGTTTACAATATATTACAACTAAATACACTGGAGGTAATGTATGAGTACCGCAATCTCAGTAAGACTCTCTGATGAGCTCGCTTTAAAACTAACTGAAATCGCAAAAGAGACAGAACGGCCTAAATCGTTTCATGTCCAAAAGGCTTTGGAGTCATATTTGACCGAACTTGCAGATTTGCAGGTTGCTTATGACCGGTTGCATGATACCACCGATCCGGTTGTTTCTATTGGGGACATGAGGCAGGAACTTGAGCTGTAAAATCGCATTCAAGAAATCAGTGGCACGCGATCTAAAGAAAATAGACAAGGATCTGACCGATAGAATTTTGAAAAGAATTGAAGATGAGCTGCCAGAAAAAGCTGAAAGTTTTCCTGCGTTAACAGGTAATTTTTCAGGTTTGAGAAAATTTCGGGTTGAGGATTACAGGGTAGTTTATTCTATTATAGAGGATACAGCTCTTATTCTAAGAATAAGGCATCCGCGGGAGGCATACAGGTAAAAATATAACCAGTCACTCCACACCGCCAACAGCGGCGCTTTTTGAAAGGCTCTGCCCTGCATTCGAGGTTTGTTTCTGAAAGATTTTGCCCCGCAGTGTTGGCGCCAGGTGAGATTTTCGTTATTGATATAAAGCAAGATGGACTTTTGATAAGTAACGGTGCTATTTTGATTATCCTGCAAAAATATTAAGGTGAAAAGGAAAAAAAAATGGATTATAACTTCACAGAGGAAGAGTTGAGTATCAAAGATACCATTGGAAAGTTCGCAAAAAAAGAGATCAGCCCCTTTATCTCTCAGATAGAAAATGAAAATAAAATGCCCGATGAACTTTTATCAAAAATAACAAAAATGAAGATATCCGGCCTTCCTTTCCCTGAAAAATGGGGAGGGGCAGGGGCCACATATATAAGTCTTCTTCTGGCTGTTGAAGAACTCTCCCATGTTTACATGCCAAGTATTTTTCACCCCCTGGTGAACGCCATGGCAGCCTTCGGGTTCTCAAATTTTGCCAGTGATTATTTAAAAGACAAATATTTACGAAGAATACTGGATGGCTCCATAAATGCTGCGTGGGCTTTTACCGAGCCTGATACAGGATCCGACCCCAAACAGATTACAACCAAAGCTGTAAAAGATGGGGATGACTGGATATTAAACGGAACAAAAAGATTCATTACCAATTCAAGCATTGCAGATGTGGCAGCAATCTTTGCAGCCACTGAAAATGGAATAACAGCCTTTGTAATCGACACAAAAAACCCTGGATATAAAATCGGCAGAAGGGAAAAATTTCTTGCTTTTGCAGGGAGCGATAATGGTGATGTTATACTGGAAAATGCCAGGGTTCCGGCTAAAAACGTATTAGGTAAAGTCGGTCGGGGTTTTGAAATTTTGCTGGCGGTTGAGGTTTTTGCCAAGGTAACAGCCTGCGCAGGGAATATTGGCCTTGCCCAGTCCGCGCTGGATCATGCTGTAAAATATGCCAAAGAAAAAACACATAGAGGAACCCCCATAGGAACAAAATTCCAGATGACCCAGTGGCTCATTGCGACCATGGCTTCAAATGTTGCTGCAAGTCGTTCATTTCTCTATTCTGTGGGGGCTAAAATGGATAAGGGAGACAAAAATCTTGCAGCAGAATCTGCTCTTTTAAAAATATTTACAGGAAAATGCGCGCGGGAAGTCGCCTCAGATGCGGTGCAGGTTCATGGAGCATACGGAATAACAAGTGAATTTCCCGTGGAAAGGCTCTACAGAGAATCAAAATTCAGTGAAGTGGTACTTGGAACAAATGAAATACAAAGGGTGATAGCGGCAAGTGCATTACTTCGGTAATACTGTTTTAATCTTTTAATATAGATTTTGGGACCCTCCATGTTTATTTTTTACTTTGTTTCCAGACTCTGCCTTGGAACGAAAGTAAAATTGTAATCACGCAGTCAGAATGAAGGCCTTTAGGCTGAAGGCCAAATGTCCCCAAAAAGCACAATTGCGACGCTTTGCAGAGTGGAGACAAGGCATGCCCTTGTCTCCACGTTTCCCAGGGCAACCACGAGGGTTGCCCCTGCGGCTGTGCAATATCCCCGCTTTTCCTAATAGTCTTCAG
>DAOWMW010000196.1 GCA_030642865.1 Desulfobacteraceae bacterium | reverse complement strand
TTTGCAAGTATTTTCAGTTCTTCAAGCATAGATTCAGGAAGCCGCAGCGAAATCGTTTTTGTTGAAGGTTTAAGACGCGGTAAAATGAATTCCTCTGCATGGGTCCAGTCGATATACTCTGAAGAATCATTTTTTTGCCAAAAGCGACGTTCCTCTGCCTCAGTTTTAAATTTTGGGATTTTCTTTTTTTTTTTCATTTTTGATACCTTTCTGCTTCCGCGAAGGTCATATCGCGCGCGGAGATAATTCTTATTTTGTCATTTCTAACCGTAAAAACAGCAAAAAAAAGTCTGTCACTGTCGGTACGTCCAAGCACATAGTATCTATTTTCAGATAGTGAATGTTTGCTGTCTCGCTTCAGGATTAACGGTTTATTAAAAAATATTTGTTCGCACTCACCTGATGATACATCATGTTTATCCCAATTTTTAGCTAAATTACCTTCATCCCAATTAAATTCGGTAAAATTTTCAATAATTTTATTTGGCTTTACCATAATATTTTGTATACCATGCACATATACATTTAACCAATAAAATTCACGATCCTAAGTCAGGCCTGGCATTTAATGAGCCAAGATAGAACCACCACCCCAAAATCTTTATCTCAAGATCTATAGATTATAACATAATTAATATCACAAGGATAGAGGGAGGAAAGCGTATTGTATAATACGCAGGGGGCAGATAGCGGAGTGAAAGTATTTATGGGACGGTCTATATATCACTTCACATCCTCCCCTGACCGGCATGGGGTCAGGAGTTCCGGATTTACAAACAATTCATTAAAGGTCTTTATATAATCAATGGAATTTTCTTTTTACAAAACAAAATGGCTTGAAGTTAAAAAAAAATCAGATAATGATGAGCTGAAAAGCTTATCCTGCCAAATCGCATACTCTTTTCTTGATTATTATCTTAAGGATTGCCATTACGAAGCCGAGTATATTGATCTCCTCTGCCGAATGACAACATTTTCAGATGACCCCCATCTTAACAATCCCGGCGTACAGGCCCTGTTCGGCATTATTGTGGAAAGTTTATGTGACGATTTTGAAGAATTACAGACATCCACCTATAACAGGGTGATGACCCAGGTTATCTCCTTTTGCCGTGATCATCCTTCCGGCAAAAAACTCGATTCCTCCTTAAAAAAATTTAATATATATTCCCAAAAGGATCTCCTTGACAGGATCGAAAAGGTCAGAAATAACGGGAATATGCTCCCTGATCCAGGGCCTGTAAAAAAAATTTTACTTTTGTCCCGGGTTACCATTGGGGCAGATGTGGCCATAACCAGTGTTATTATTCAAAGGATTATAAAATATTTTCCTGATGCGGAAATTATTATCATGGGTTCTGCTAAACTAAGGGAAGTTTATGGCGGCAAGCCCACGATCAGAGTAAAGGAGGTGCCATACACAAGAAGGGGGGGGCTGATTCCGCGCCTGTCAAGCTGGCAGACTGTCCTCGACATAATCCAGGAGGAAACTATAACTTTATCGTCTGAAAATTTTATTCTCATTGATCCTGATTCCCGATTATCCCAGCTTGGCATTTTACCCCTTGTCCCACCCGATAATTATTTTTTTTTCGACAGCCGCTCCCACAGCGTTTTTAACAACAAGCTGAGTATGGTTGAACTAACCAATGCATGGCTGGATAAAATAACAGGGGGAACCGGATTTTCCTATCCTGAAGTATGGATAAAAAAAGATGATATTGATCAGGCAAAACAATTTTGCGCTGCCTTGAAAAATAACGGGGCAAAAAATATAATTGCTGTAAATTTTGGAGTGGGAGGAAATTTACGGAAAAAAGTAGGAAAGGAGCTGGAGGCAAGACTCCTGTTTACCCTGCTCCAGGAACCTGATACAATAATTATTCTGGATAAAGGTTTTGGAAACGAGGAGCTTAAGGATACAGATATTTTATTGGAATCCATTGAGAATAACGGCTATCCCGTATTTAATACATCCCTTGATCCCTCCGGGGTAAGAAATATAAACTATGGAATCGTGGGGATTCAATGCAGAATCGGTCAGATAGCAGCCTTAATTGCAAACAGTGATGAATTTATAGGGTATGATTCGGCGTGCCAGCATATTGCAGCCGCAGTTAGTATTCCGTGCCTGACAATTTTTGCAGGTTCAAACAACATGCGTTTTATACGGCGGTGGAGTGCCTATGGAAAAAAAAGCTCCCATATAATTCATGTGGATACCTTGACAAACCCGGATGCTCTTGACATGGAGAATTTAAATGCGCGCATCAGTCATACAAGAGCAATGCGTAACTTTGCAGGAATATGAAAATACTTTTTATTTACCCAAATAGTGGTTCGCAAATCGGTTTTAACTATGGTGTTGCCCATATTTCGGCTGTACTTAAACAGGCAGGTCATAATGTGGAACTTATTCAATTTTGTGAAGGGATTGATACACTTCTTTCAAAAACCGGGTTTATTGATAGATTTAATCGGACAGCACCGGATCTGGTGGGATTTTCCGTTGTAACAAATCAATGGGGATATGCAAAACAGATTGCAGAATGGATCAAAGAGATATCTTCTGTTCCCCTTATATGCGGAGGTATTCACACCATGGCAGCTCCAGAAGAAATTTTGCAGACAGACTTATTTGATTATATTCTTCGTGGTGAAGCTGAGGAAGCCTTTTTGGAATTTGTTGAAAAATTTCAATCTGGAAAAGAGGTTGCAGATGTCAAAAATCTTGGATTCCGCAAAAATGGTCAGGTCAGAATAAATCCCATGCGCCGACTTCCGGATCTCACCAGTCTCCCATTTAAAGATTATGATATTTTCGATTTTCAAAAAATTATTGATGCAAAAAACGGATGGGTGGGACTGATGGCTTCAAGGGGATGTCCCTTTTCATGCACATACTGTTTTAACCACCAGATGGTCACCCAGTACAGGCATGATCTTAACTGCAGCATGAAACAGTTAAACTATATAAGGCATTTTAACCTGTCAGATATAATTTATGAAATAGAGTATCTCCTCAAACGGTATAACAATATAAATACATTTATTTTTGATGATGACCTTTTCACATTTTACAAAGATTATGTCATTAATTTTTGCAGGGAGTATAAAAAAGTCTCTTCCATACCCTTTGTTGTTAATGCGCATGTGGGTTTTTTTGATGATCAGCGGGCAAAAGCTCTTGCAGATGCCAGGTGTAAAATTGTAAAGTTTGGAGTGGAAAGCGGAAGCAGCAGGATCAGGCAAAAGGTTCTAAAGCGGCGAATGAGTAACGAAAAAATTATTGATTCCATAAGTATTGCAAAAAAATATAAGCTTCATACCTCTGTTTTTATAATGATAGGACTTCCAGGGGAGACCACTTACGACCTGATGGAAACAATTAATCTCATGGGGAAATCTTTGCCGGGCCGTTACAGATGGTCTTTTTTCTTCCCTTTTCCCAAAACAGCCGCTTATGATATAGCTGTTGAGGCAGGTCTTGTAAATACTGAAAAAATGGTTAAAATGGTTAATTTCACAGAAGGGACATGCCTTGACTTTGATGATGAGTATAATCTTTTGTTAAAAAAGGTGGGACGTCTGATGCCATGGTTTGTTAACGCAGCTTCTGATCTCCCTGTGGCAGATTTTTATAAGGGTAAAGTGAATGAAATCCTGTCATTAAATCCGGATGAATGGGAAAAAAAAGCTGATGGATTTTATGCTCAGGAAAGTGAAATATCAAAGCAGTTTGTAAAAAAAGGG
>DAOWMW010000257.1 GCA_030642865.1 Desulfobacteraceae bacterium | reverse complement strand
TCAAGTAACTTTGTGCCCATCATACTTTCCAGCGTAGCTATACGTTCGCTCACAGATGCCTGTGCCCGAAAAACCGCGTCTGCTGCCCTGGAAAAACTTCTGAGTTCAACGACCTTGATGAATATTTCCAACTGTCGCAAATCAAAATCGATGTGGGAAAACTTTTTAGGATTATTTTTTTTTTTCATATTCACCGGTTTTAGATCTTAAGATAAAAATTTCAGGTGCGTTATCGGTGGTCGGAGTAGTACACTTCCTCTCTCTGGACTTCCCGGAATCATTACCATAATGTCCATATAGCTTTTTCCTTGACATAAATAATAGCATAAGTGTACATATATGTGATTATATTTTTTTATTTCCAGCCGTCAATAATTTTTTATACATTACATAACTTTTATGCTTTTTGGTCCCATGGAGTTTTTATGAATACTTTAGATGATAATGTAAAAGATACATTAAATGGGGAACAGAAAAATGGTGCTGGAGGGCCTATTATTCTTTTTTTTGTTATTGGTCTTTTCTTAAGTCTTATAATGGGGTGGATAATTTTTCCCAAACTTTTATATTCAAAAAAAAAACAGCCCATAGATTTTAACCATGTTGTTCACAATGATGCTGTTGATGAAGGCTGTGAAAGCTGCCATTTTTTTCGTGATGATGGAAGCTTTGCAGGAGTCCCCAGGCTTGAGCAATGTGTAGACTGCCATGAAGAGGCACAGGGAGAAACAGCTGATGAAATAAAATTTGTTGAAGAATATGTGGCCAAAGACAAAGAAGTCCCCTGGTTAATATATTCAAGACAACCTGATTGTGTATTTTTTTCCCACGCAGCCCATGTGATAAAGGCCGAGATAAATTGTGCTGTATGCCACGGACATATTGGTGAATCAGAGCACCTGAAAGTTTATGAACAGAACCGTATTACCGGTGTTAGCCGTGATATCTGGGGACGTAATATCGCAGGAATTAAAAAGAATACATGGGACAGAATGAAAATGGACGACTGTGCAAAATGTCATAAAGAGGCGGGTAAAAAAGAGGACAGTGTACAAACCAGAAAAGATGCCTGTTTTGTCTGTCATAAATAAAAATTTTCTTTTCCCATTCATTTCCCGAATTAATTGCCTGAAAGCCGACGAATTCGGCTTTGTGATAATTTTTTATGAGGTAACCCTATGAAAATAGATCGAAGAAGTTTTTTGTCATGCGTAATAGGCGGTGCTGCAGGGACAGCGCTTACGCCTTTGCCATGGAAAATAACTGATGATATATCTATCTGGACCCAAAACTGGCCATGGACTCCTGTTCCTGCCGATGGTGAAACAAATTATGTAAAATCTGCGTGCACCCTTTGTCCTGGAGGCTGCGGGATCTCTGTACGTAAAATTGATGACCGCCCCATCAAGATTGAGGGGATGAAGGGGCATCCTGTAAATGATGGGGGAATCTGCTCCCATGGTTTGGCCGAACTCCAGAATCTTTATAATGAGCAGCGAATTAAAACTCCTTTAAAAAGAACAGGTAAAAGAGGGGAAGGAAAATGGGAAACTGTATCATGGGATACTGCCATTACTGAGATTGTAAAAAATCTCAAGGGATTAAGATCAAAAGGTAAGCCAAATACCCTTGCTTCCATTACCGGAACAGATATGGGAACAGTTAACCGGCTTGTCAAAAGATTCCTGACAGCCTGTGGCTCTGCTAATTATATGACTATTCCTTCTATCCAGGACGCATACGAGCTTGCAATGGAATCGATGCATGGCACAAAGACCCTTCCCTGTTTTGATTTTGACAATGCAGATTTTATTTTAAGCTTTGGAGCAGGTCTGTTAGATGGGTGGGGTTCTCCTGTCTCCATGTTCAAGACTAACAGTATATGGAAAGAGAATAAAGTCAGTATGGTACAGGTTGAACCCCGTTTGTCGAATACCGCTGCAAAATCTGATCAATGGGTACCTGCAAATCCAGGAACGGAAGCAGTCCTTGCCATGGCCATGGCTTGTGTAATAATTAATGATGCCGCATATGACAGAAATTTTGTGGAAAACCATTCCCACGGGTTTGACGAATTTAAAAAACTGGTCACCGAAGAGTATACCCCTGATAAAGCTGCTGAGATAACAGGTATTAAAAAAACAGTTATTGTCGCTTTGGCCAAAAAATTCATCAGGGCTGCAAAGCCGATTGCGGTTTGCGGGCGGGGAAAGGGAAAAGTTCCTGGAACTTTAAACGAAGTTGTTGCTGTCCATGCTCTCAATGCCCTTGCCGGAAATATAAATAAAAAAGGGGGAGTATTTACATCCCCTGCATCAGATTATATGAAATGGCCTGAAATTTCCATTGATTCTATTGCCAAAGCCGGATTGAACAAAGACCGTATTGATCAGGCCGGTTCAAAAAAATATCCCGCTTCTTCTCTCATAAACAGGCTCCCTGAAGTTCTTGAAAAAGATTTGATCAACATTCTTTTTGTTGCAGGGGCCAACCCATTATATTCCATGCCTGATACTAAAGCTTTGAATCAGGCCTTTGAGAAAATTCCAATGATTATAAGTTTTTCTTCATACATGGATGAAACTGCTTCAGTTGCTGATTTTATACTCCCAAACCATTCCTCCATGGAACGTTATGAGGATGTTTGCTCAAAAGCCGGAATGCAAAAAAATGTTATAAGCCTGGCAAAACCGGTGATATCTCCCCTGTTTAACACAAAAAATACCGGTGATGTAATTATTAAGATGGCAAAACAGATGGGGGGACAAATCAAAGACTCCTTTAAGTGGGATGATTATGAATCATGCCTGGCTGAGACCTTTGGAGATAAATGGGATACTCTATTGGAACAGGGGTATATAACG
>DAOWMW010000280.1 GCA_030642865.1 Desulfobacteraceae bacterium | reverse complement strand
GCCAGATCCATGTCAGGAAGATAACTCTTGTGCCTGTTAAGGTCCCTCGGTTTACCGGATAATTCAAACCCATGAAAATCGTTTTTAATTCCCAGAAGATCATTAAAATATATTGCAGGAACAGCCTGCCCAATGGTAAGAACAAACCCCTGGGCCAATGCCAAGCGGGAAGCTTCCAGTTTAGAATCAATTTCTGGACCCGGCAGATTATTGAAGCTCAAGGAACTTCTGGTTGTAGCACAAAGCTCATAGATAGTTTTACCATCAATAATCCAGTCAAGAAAATAATCAATAGAAGGTATGCCGGCTAAGATTTCAGGTCCCCGGCCTGATTTTTCTGATATTGCTTTTAGGAGATTGTCCCTGTTTAACAGCTCTTTATTAAGAATATAAGTCTCACCAGCAGTCACAGAATTTTTTGTAAACAAACTCATCAATTCATCTTTATAATCGACCAGCTCAGCTTCACTGGTAACCTTGTTAAATGTATCTGCAGATATTTCTCCAATAGGAACAGAGCGATACTTTGCCCTGCCCCCCTGTTTCTCAATTGTATCCTTTAAACGATAAAATTGTTCGATACTGACATGGCCATCGGTTCGCTGGACACCAAGACCCTGAACAGATCGTCCATCGTGAGTAGAAAGCATTACAAATGGGACAAAATTATCAGGAACTTCCTTTTTATAAAGCTCGTAATAGTTTTTTACAGGCTGCAGTGTTCCTTCATTAAAGGAAATAATTGTTGAGTTTACCGGTCCAAACAAATATGCGAAACCTCCGCCCTCTTCCATTTTATATACCACAGGATCAGGGCTGTTTACCTCATCCAAAGGCAGCACACCCGGAACAGTTAAGGCCATCAACTTTCTTATAAGATCAATAAACTTATTCCCCTCCTCCATGTCAAAGTTCTTCTTCCCTTTCTCCTTCCACAAATACTTTATGGCATCCATCCTCATCATGGACAACTTCCCACTGGAAAGAAGGTGGTACAGATCATCAATTATCATCTTAAATCCATCTCTCGTCATGGGATTGATATCAGCCTGGGACTCACTGAATGTAGTGTAGATAAAGAATTTTTCACCGTAAACATCATCATCATTACTGTTAAAAACATCAGCATAGTCAGATGTGATACCGATGGCTTTTAAAAATTCACCCATATTGCCAATAACATCAGTTTTAATAATTTTCTGATTAGGTTGAAGAGGTGAATCATCAAAAAGCAGATCCTCATTAAATCCATTTTCACCTACCCAATCTGAAAAAGAGATAAAAGTTCTTTTGTCTTCTGCTGTAAGACCCTGATCATTTTCCACCTTAAAATAGATAGAGAGAAAATTTACAATCCGTATATCAAGAGATTCCAGCCCCTTATCTGCAAAATATTTGTTCATATTACTATTGGATTTTGTATACTTCCGCATTCCTGTATATAAAGGGAAGGGTCTTGGCCTGAAAGTTTTATAAAGAGAACCGTCACTTTTCACTGCTGAATATTCAGAAGGATCGATTATTATAAATGCATCACCGGAATTCGTATCATTTTTATACGATTCAAGAACATCACTCTCTATATCAACATGGTTAACTACATAGTCCAGCATAACAGAATAGTTTTTTGTTAAATTCCTTACATTCTCTACAGTTCCAAACCGGGGATCCACCTTCGCACGGGTTGCCTGGGAGAAACCTCCATCATTAAAATGAGAGTTAAAAGCTTTATCCAGAACTTCCACCACTTTTTCGGGGAGGCTGTTTACAAGACTGTCACTTATCTCCTTATATTTTGAAGTAATAAAACGATCTTTGTTTAATACTCCTGATTTTTGAAGATTAATAACCAGTTCCAAAGCATTTTCCTTTGGCATAAAGGACAAAAAATCCTGAGGCCAGACATCAGCATGGCTCATAACGCGTTCCGGCAGTATATGAATCCCATTAACGAAAGGGAAAAACTCTTTTAAAACAGATCCCAGTGTCCGGAGAGTTGGATCGGTGTCATTATAAATATTATCAGGATAACAAATGGCAAAGACCTTTCCTTTTAAATGATCATAGGGAACGGATGGATTAAAAGAGGCATAATCAGCAATGTCATCTTTGCTTAGAGATTCAAGAAAATTACCAGCCACGATGAGAAGATAGTTGTAATTATCCATTCCCTGCTCTTCTCCATACAGGTCAATAAGAATATCCTTCATTTCTTCAAGGGTCCTGTTTATATAAATACTGTCATGAAAGTTCTCTAAAATTTTTGTCATCCCGTTCCCCCTACTATTCAACTATTGTTATTCTAATTGTAATTGTCAACTTTTTCCATTATATTTTTCGTAATGAATAGAAAAATCAAGGCAAAACTTACCGAAGGCAATATTACAAAATTATTGACAAAACTTTCCCTCCAAATGATGGCAGGGATGATAAGTATGGTAATATTCAACCTGGTAGATACATTCTACATAGGACAGCTGGGAAAAAATGAACTGGCCGCTATGAGTTTTACATTTCCTGTTGTACTGGTGATTCAGAGTATTGCCCTTGGTCTGGGAATGGGAACATCATCAGTTGTTTCCAG
>DAOWMW010000208.1 GCA_030642865.1 Desulfobacteraceae bacterium | reverse complement strand
CCTGTGCTGATAAAGAACGGAAAAATTGATGATGCTGAACAGGCAGCGCAATTTTACCAGAAAACATTTGGAGATGATAATTTTTTTCTGGAGGTCCAGAGTAATGGTATTGATATTCAGGAAAAAGTTAATATGGAACTTTTGCATATGAGCAAAAGAATTTCTGCTCCCCTGGTTGCCACAAATGACTGCCATTACCTTGACCAGAAGGATGTCAGAGCCCATGAGGTATTGTTATGCATTCAGACCGGAACTACCATCAAGGACGAATCCCGTTTTAAATTTAGTACAGATCAGCTCTATTTTAAATCACCCCGGGAGATGCGTTCCGCATTTGGAGATTATCCCGGAGCTATTTCCAATACAGGGGAAATAGCAAAACGGTGCAATGTTGAATTTGATTTTAATACATATCATTTCCCTAAATTTGATTCCCGGTCAGACTTTAATGCTGATGATGCATTCAAAAAAAAGGTTCATGAAGGTTACGAGCGGGTCTTAAAAATTATCAGAAAGAAAAATCCAAAAATCGAAGAAAAAATATATAATGATCGCCTGGAAACCGAGATTTCCATTATAATTGATATGGAGTTTCCTGGATATTTTTTGATTGTTGCTGATTTTATAAAGTACGCCAGGGAAAACGGCGTACCTGTGGGGCCTGGGCGGGGGTCTGCAGCAGGAAGCCTGGTGGCATATTCCCTGGGTATTACAGATCTTGATCCCATTGAACATGGCCTTATTTTTGAACGGTTTTTAAACCCTGCCAGAAAAAGCATGCCTGATATTGATGTCGATTTTTGCATAAACGGGAGGGAAAAAGTATTTCAGTATGTTGTTGACAAGTATGGCGGAAGGGACTATGTAGCCCAGATCATAACCTTTGGAAAAATGAAAACCAGGGCCGTGATCCGGGATGTTGGAAGGGCACTTGATATCCCTTTAAAGGAGGTCGATGCAATCGCCAAAATGGTTCCTGATGTGATGAATATCAGCCTTGATGATGCATTGGAGCAGGAGCCCAGAATACTGGAACTTGCGGAAACAAAACCTGAAATTGATGATCTTATTCAAATCTGCAAAACCCTGGAAGGCTTAACCAGACACGCATCCACCCATGCGGCCGGGGTGGTTATTTCAGATAAACCCCTTGTGGAATATCTCCCTTTATATAAAGGGAAAAAGGGGGAGGTGGTAACCCAGTTTGACATGAAATATGTTGAGAAGATTGGATTGGTAAAATTCGATTTTCTCGGTCTTAGAAATCTTACAGTTATAGATAATACCCTTTCCCTTATTAAAGATCAAAAAAAGGTCCCTCCGGATCTGCCGAATATTCCCATGGATGACCCTGAAACATACGCTCTTCTTGCATCAGGGGAGACAACCGGAGTTTTCCAGTTGGAAAGTTCTGGAATGAAAAATCTTTTAATAAGAATGAAGCCGGAATGCTTTGATGATATAATTGCACTTGTGGCCCTTTACCGCCCGGGTCCCCTGGATAGTGGAATGGTTGACGATTTTGTTGACAGAAAGCACGGAGTGCAAAAGGTGGAGTATATAGTTCCCCATCTGGAGCCTGTTTTAAAAGAGACTTACGGGGTTATTGTTTATCAGGAACAGGTTATGAAAATTGCCAGTCTCCTGGCAGGGTATTCCATGGCAGAGGCGGATGACCTTAGAAAAGCCATGGGGAAAAAAATAGTCTCTATTCTGGCCAGGCACAGGGAGCGGTTCGTAAGCGGCGGTGTTAATAATGGTATAAACGGGAAAAAAGCAACGCAGATTTTTGATTTGATCGAAAAATTCGGGGGCTATGGTTTTAATAAGTCCCACAGTGCGGCATATGCTCTGATTGCTTACCACACAGCCTATTTAAAAGCCCATTTTCCCGTGGAATATCTTGCGGCATTGCTCACAAGTGAAATGCACACCACAGATAATATTGTAAAATATATAGCAGAGTGCAAAAATTGCGGCGTAGAGGTTCTTCCCCCTGATATTAATGAAAGCGGAAGGGATTTTTCTGTTAAAGATTTAAAAATAAGATTCGGCCTTGCAGCAGTTAAAAATGTTGGGGAAGGTGCAATTGAATCTATTATGAAAGCCTGCAGAGAAAAACCCTTTGTCTCATTATTCGATTTTTGTGAACGGGTGGGAATGCAAAAAGTGAATAAAAGGGTGGTGGAAAGCCTTATAAAATGTGGTGCATTCGATTCGACCCATGAATACAGGAGTCGTATGATGGCGGTACTGGAAGATGCCATGGGCCATGGCCAGAGAATACAAAAAGAAAAGTCGAATCCTCAAGTGAGCCTCTTTGATATGGGGGGAGCAAATAAGATCTCCATAAATACACCCAGGATTCCGGAAATTGATGAGTGGGATGAAAAACAGTTTTTGACTTTTGAAAAAGAATTTTTAGGTTTTTATGTAACAGGGCATCCCCTGGACAAATATAACAGGCTCCTTAAACAATTTGCCAATACAGATTCTGCTGAAGCAGGTGAAAAAGCTGATGAATCCCTTGTGAGACTTGGGGGCATTGTGAGAAATATTAAAATAATCAAGACAAAAAAAAATGATTTAATGGCATTTTTAACAATGGAGGATATGCACGGTTCCTTTGAGGTGGTGGTTTTTTCCTCTGTTTATCTGACTTCCTCTGATCTTTTGATTGAAGACAACCCCCTTTTTGTCCAGGGAAGACTCCAAAAAGATGAAAAAAATATAAAAATTCTGGCCGATACCATTATCCCCATTGAAAAGGCAGAGGAAACCTGGGTCGCAAGTGTTATTTTTAATCTTGATCTTGCAAAATTAAAAAAAGAGCTTCTTCTTAAACTCCACGATATTTTAAAAAAGCATCCAGGATCATGCAAAAGTTATATTCGCCTTAATGATCCAGGGAAAACATATACAACCCTTGATATATCAGGTAATAATAATGTACAATGCACCCATGAACTGAAAAAAGAAGTTAATGCCCTGTTCGGATATGATGCTGTACAGACAAAGGCAGTCCTTAAAAGTCCACCCAACAACAGGAGGGGTAAAAACAGATATGCAAAAAGATAAACTCTGTCCCATAAACAATGCGTATTCGATTTTACTTGCCGGAGGATCCGGGACCCGTTTATGGCCGGTATCAAGGGCTATGCATCCAAAGCAACTGGTGAAATTCATGGGGGAAGATTCCCTTATTCAAAACACAATAAACAGGCTTTCCCCTGTGCTTGGTAAGGATATGCTCAAGGTGGTATGCGGGGTTGAACATTACCATGAAATTGCCAGACATCTTAAAGGGATCGGCGTTGAACCCGGGGGACGTGTCCTTTGTGAACCCTGCGGCAGAAATACTGCCCCTGCAATTTTGTTTGCAGTCATGGATATTATTAAAACAGAGAATGATCCTGTAATATTTGTGTTTCCTGCTGATCATATAATAAAGGATACATGCAAATTTCATAAAAAAGTTCAAGATGCAGCATCCCTGGCCCAAAGCGGGCATATTGTCACCTTTGGAATCAAACCCCTTTATCCGGAAACAGGATATGGCTACATTGAAGGGGACCAAAAGGTG
>DAOWMW010000021.1 GCA_030642865.1 Desulfobacteraceae bacterium | reverse complement strand
GTTTGAGATAAAGCTGTATGGTAAATCTTATCTGCAGAAAGTTATAAATATTTATGCCTGTATGCTTATCTTAAAGTTTGCTCCAAAATAAGTTAGCAATTTTAAGTATTGAGGAGCCTGCCCGATAAGGTGCGAAAACGTGGGAATATCAAAAAATTTCCAGGTTTTCGTAACGCAGTCAGACAGGATACATCGACTCTTAAAATGTAAAGTTATTTTTGAGATAGCCCTTAGTCCGTGGGGTGTCACAGCTCAGTCTATGGTCGAAATTAGAACCATCCCTTTTTTATCCATACTGATTGTGAAGTATAGCCACGCTATTAATATAATGGGACAAATCCGGCGTCCCGTACAATCTTTTGTCCCTTTTCAGGGTGAAGCACATAATTAATAAAACTGGATACATCACCCGAAGGCCATTTGTTGGTAAACATGAAAAGAGGCCTGCTGATGGGAAATGCTCCACTTAAAGTTGTTTCCACTGATCCTGCAACATTATCTACAGTAATCGGTTTGACCATACTATTCATATAACCAATCCCCACATACCCGATTGCATTTTTATTTTTAGCCACAGCCTGGAGTATAGCTCCGTTTGACGCCTGCAGTAATGCTCCTGGATAAACCTTGGCTTTTTTCATAACTTTTTTTTCCCACACCTCATAGGTCCCTGAAGATGTGTCCCTTGAGATAACAACGATTTTACGATCCTGTCCGCCAAGTTGTTTCCAGTTTGTAATTTCCCCTTTATATATGGCTTTCAGCTGGGATATGCTGATATTATCAATTGAGTTAGAAGGATGAACCACAGGAATGATGCAATCGTAAGCAACACTAAAAGGGACGGGATATCCCCCTTTTTTCACAGCAAGTTTGATTTCCTTGTCTTTAATAAACCTGGAACTGTTTGCGATATCAGTGGTTCCATCAATAATGGCCTTTATGCCGTTACCTGAACCGCCCCCTGAAAGTGAAATTTTAATATCAGAATTTTTATTCATGTAAGCTTCTGCAAGTTTCTGTGCAATGGGAAGTACTGTTGTGGAACCCTTAATAACAATATTTCCGGCAATGGCCTGGGGAATGGCGAGTGGAAAAAAGGATACAGCTAAAACAAAAAAGAAAGAAAGTACCGTGAAAAATTTAATTGCATTTCCGAGTTTTTTCAATTTGTTGCCTCCTGAATTTTTTGATAAGAATATTAAATTAACCAAACCGTAAAAAAGAGAGGACTCTTTTAAGAAAGACTCAATTGATCTTTTACGATTTCGTCAACTTTAATGAAATATAGTTTAAATTTATTGGAAATATGTTAGGGTAATGTTTTTTCTTTGTTAAAAAAGCAGGTTAAATTTTTTAGATTTTTTTTATGACGGGAACAAAATTTTTCAGAAAAAATAAGATTATTTAAAGATTCAATTAGTTGTGTTACAGAATGTGAAAACTCAAGGTTCATGCCAGTTTTTTCATTTTTTCTCCTTTTTTTAAAATGAATTATATTTTGAAGTACCATACTTTATGGTGCCATAACGACCTGAAATATTATCATATTTATACATTTTATTCTCCTGGGGAAACTGCAATACTTAAAATTACGAATTTATTTTCGATCGAATCCTTAGGGGTTGGTCACAACATGGGTCATCGGTGTCAAATTTGTTTCTTGCAATTTCCTGCCCCATACTACTGATTATTTATTTATAATAATTTTCAAACCGGTGGATTTTATTACATTCCCTATAACAGCGGCCGATTCCACTCCATTTTTTTCCAGGTCTGTTAAAAGAGCGTCTGTCTCTTTTTGGTCCACTGCAATTAAAAGCCCCCCTGAAGTCTGGGGATCAAAAAATGTATCACAAACAATGGGGTCCACCTCCGGCATAATTTTAACCAGATTCTTGTAAAATTTCATATTTTCATGGGCCCCCCCAGGGAGTAAGCCCATTTGTGCATAATAAAGAGCATCCTGAATTACAGGGACGCTATTGGCAAATATTTCAAACCCTAATTCCGAGTCACTTACCATTTCCGACATATGACCCACAAGGCCGAAACCTGTAATATCGGTACATGCGTGAACATTAAACCTGGTCATGGTATCTGCAGCATTCTTGTTAAGAGCCACCATAATTTTTATAACTTTTTTTATACTTTCAGGTGATGCCCGCCCGCCCTTTACCGCGGTATTTACAATCCCGGATCCCAGGGGTTTTGTAAGTACCAGATTATCACCTGCTTTTATATTCTTTTTTGTAAGTATTCGTGCAGGATGTATAAAGCCGGTCACAGACAGACCGTATTTTATTTCCTTATCTTCCACGCTGTGACCGCCCACAAGAACCACCCCTGCTTCTTTGATTTTGTCCAAACCACCCTCAATAATGCTTCGTAAAATGGACAGATCCATTTTTTTAGAGGGAAAGCAGACAATATTCATGGCGGTTTTTGGAACACCACCCATGGCATAAACATCACTCAATGCATTTGCTGCTGCTATCTGGCCAAAGGTAAAAGGATCATCCACCACAGGGGTAAAGAAATCAACAGTCTGAATTATTGCAATATCATCGGTGATTTTATACACACCTGCATCGTCGGGCCGTTTAAGCCCCACAATCAGATTCGGATCCCCTGGAATTTTAAGGCCGGATAAAACTTTCTCCAGGTCCCCTGGAGATATTTTAGATGCTCACCCCGCAGCCGTAACTGTTTCTGTGAGCCGAAGCGATTTTAAATTTTGCATATTCTATTTTTGAATCCTGTTAAAAATCAGCAGTGTCCTGTTAGAATCTTGCGTAATTAAACTTTTAAGTATTTTGTTTCTTGCGATTTCCTAACCGACAATAATGATTAAAAATATAGATGTTCACATAAAAAATTGTAACTACTCAGCTATACTGATTCAGTATATTGCAACCTGTTATTGTAGATATTGGCTGAATAGTTACAAAAAATTAAAGAATGTGCCCGGCAATATGTCCAAGTTCAGGGAAAATAAGAGCTCTGCAGGCCAGCTTACACGCTTTAAGACTCCCTGGGATACAAAAAATAGATACTTTGCCGGAAATACCTGCTGCTGCCCTTGACAATATTGCTGCTGAATCTATCTGTTCATAACTAAGTTGTGCAAAAATAGCAGCAAATCCCGGAAGTTTCTTTGTAAACAATGGGCTGACCGCTTCAATTGTAACATCACTGCTGCTTATCCCTGTACCACCGGTTATGAGTATTGCATGAGGCTTTTCATTTTGCATGACCCCCAGGACAGTTTGGGTAATTATTGAAGCATCATCAGGTATAACTCCATTAAACACCACTGTATGCCCTTCTTTTTTGGAACTTTTTTTCATCCATGCTCCACTTTTATCATTTTCCAGTGTTCTTGTGGATGATACAGTAATTATACCAATCTTTAATTTTGCCGGAGCATTTTTTCTATGATTTTCTGTTCCCATAAAAATTATGAAACCACGCTGTCAATGCCGTCTTTTTCCAGCATAAGCACATTAATGGTTTCATCCCGTCTTGTTTTGATAAATTTTCCAACATAATCTGCCTGAATCGGTAATTCCCTGAATCCCCGGTCTATGAGGACGGCAAGCTCGATTCGGTCAGGTCTCCCAAAATCTATAACAGCATCCATTGCAGCTCTTACAGTACGCCCTGTAAAGAGTACATCGTCAACTAATATAAGCGTCTTGCCGTCAACGGAAAATGGGATGTTCGTTGCCTGTACCACCGGATGACTGCTGATCATTGTCCAGTCATCACGATACATGGTGATATCGATACTCCCTGTTGCAATATTTATTCCTTCAATTTCATAAATTTTTAAAGCGATCCGCTGGGCGACATAGACTCCGCGGGTATGAATACCGATAAGGGCAAGGTGATCAGCTCCCTTATGCACTTTAAGAATTCTATGAGTCATTTCTGCAAGAACATGATCAATATCCGACGCATTCAGAAATTCCATCGACTTTTCCATTATAAAAACCCGTTTGAATAATAATCGATTAAACCACCATTTTTATCTTTTACAATTATCAGACACTCCATACCATTAACAGAATTAATGAGTTCAAGCCCTTTGCAACGACCCAAAACCATAACTGCGGTGGCAAAACCATCTGCCAGAGCACAGGAATCTGCCATGATAGAAACACTGACAATATTATTGGTAACAGGATAACCAGTTTTTGGATCTAAGATGTGGGAATAACTTTTTCCATTATATTCAAAATAATTTCTATAATCACCGCTCGTGGCAAGGGCTCTGTTTGTTAAAGGTACAACTTTGTATATCTGATCAAAGGATCCTTTTTTCTCGGGTCGGTTTATTCCCACCTTCCACTTTTTTCCATCTATCCTTACACCGGAAGCATACACTTCGCCGCCTATCTCCACAAGAAAATTTTTTATATTTAAGGATTTGATAAGTGCAGATACTCTGTCAACAGCATAGCCTTTGGCAATAGAAGCCATATCCAAAGTTATTGATTTCTTTTTTTTTTTTAAATATCCATCCTTTGAAATGATAATATGACTAAAACCGATTTCAGGCAAAAGGATTTCAATCTTTTTTTCTAATGGAATAGATTTAATTTTTCCATCTCCCTCAAATCCCCATAACTGCACAAGGGGCTTTATTGTACAGTCCCATGAACCATTGGAAAGTTTATAAATTTTTTCACCCATGCAGAGAACAGCCATAAAATCATCAGAAATATAAAATTTTTCCCATGTGCTCTCCAATGCATTAAATCTGCTGATTTCACTCCCCTTTCTATAGATGGACATACTTTCATTTATTTTTTCAAGGGATTCATCAATTTTCTTTTTAATATTTCCGGTATTACGAAAACCATGGGTAATGAGCTTGATATGATAACCCGTATCCATGGTGGTGCCGGAAATTAAAATTTCTTTTTCGGAACTGCACCCGATTAAAAAAAAAAGAAGAAAAAAAAAGCCTGTAGCTTTATGTAATTTTATATTTTTTGTTTGCATATCAAAACCATTTAAAAGATAATGATAAAATCATAATATGGGCAATCTGTATAGATTGCAATGATGATTGATAATATTATATTTTCACACAAAATGCAATGTCCAAGGAGAATAGAATATGTCAGATAACCATTATAAAAAGGTTCTTGAGATTGGGCGACCCCCTAATATTGTTAAACTTTTCCCTAATTCCAGAGCATTGATAGTAAGTGGTAAATTTATTGACAAAGCCATGATCATTAAGGGTAATGCTGCAACTATGGCCGCCAACGGAAGAAACAGTTTTGTAATTCAGGGAGCTTTAAAAGCTGCTCAACGGGCAAATGCAGCCATTATTATTGAAATAGCGAAATCAGAAGGGGGCGCGGCTGCCTATTGTCCAGTGAGCTTATGGAATATGGCAAGGCAGGTGGATGCCTTTTGCAATCAATTTGGGATAACGATTCCCGTGGCAGTACATGCAGATCACTATGCTATTAAAAATAATACAGATATTAAAACAGCTAAAATAGAAATCCCCACACTTTTTGAAGCTGGGATAACATCAATTGCAATTGATGCTTCCCATATGCCGGATGATAAAAATTTATTGGCCAATATAGAACTGAACTCTTACATACCCAACTGGGCAGGCCTTGAAACAGAAGTTGGTGAAATAAAGGGAGTGTCTGGGCTTTCAACGGTTCAAGAGGCATTATTCCTGATTCAGGGATTGAATGCACATGATATTTTCCCGAACTGGATAGCGCTAAACAATGGAACAACACATGGAATTGAACAGAGCGAATTCGGAATTCAGGTTGATTTAACGGCTGAAATTCATAATGCTCTAAAAGATTATAACCTTTCAGGCGCTCAGCATGGAACCTCAGGGAACAGCTCCGACAAACTCAGAGAGATAGTCTCTAAAACAAAGACTACAAAGGCGAATGTGGCAACAGCCTTGCAGATGATTTCCTGGGGGCTTAAAGTTAATGATTACGGGAATGCCATTTTAGACAATAATGGTGATTTTATTAAAATTGAAAATAAAGGGGTTTCTGAAGAAGTGTGGGGCCAGATGGTTGCCTATGCTAAAGCCAACGACATTAAGGGCGGAAATTACAAAAAACTGAATATCCAATTTGAAAACAGACTTCTGGGACAACCTAAAGAGATAAAAGAAAGAATGATCCAAAGTGTGGAAGATTTTATTCATAACATGCTTGTCAATGTTTTAAACGCAAAAGATACAGCTCCCATCGTAATTGACGAAATATTAAAAGCAGGTTCATATAATACCCCAGCCAATTCCACCCGCATAGAAGACCCTGATGACTGGACACCTGAAAAAATCAGGGATCGTGCATCTTTAATCACATCTGACAAGGGATTTAAAGGGGATTTTGACGATTAATGGGACGAGAAAAAATTTTTTGCCATTTTTGCGGAACAAACCTGATTAAAAAAAAATGTGAGGGAAGGTTACGTCTTTTTTGCACACAATGCAATGAGCCTATTTATGAAAACCCCACACCTGCTACCTGTATTGTCCTAATCAACAATACAGGAAAACTTCTTCTTGTCAAACGAAGCGTGGAACCTAAAAAAGGATTTTGGTGCCTTCCAGGCGGGTTTATAGAACTCGGAGAAATGCCAGGCAAAGCAGCATTACGGGAGTTAAAAGAAGAGACAGGTTTGTCAGGGAAAATAGATATCCTCATTGGTGCTACTTCAAGTCACAGCAATATGTACAATAGCACCATACTCATCCTGTGCTACCTCGTGAAAGATTATAATGGCCAACTCATAGCCGGAGATGATGCCCAGGATGCAGCTTTTTTTAGTTACTCCCAATTACCGGAAATAGCGTTCGACAGCCACGAAGAATTCATACAATTTTATTATGCTGCCCACAGCAATAAAAAGCGGGGACTAATTTTAACAGCACCGACGGGGAGGTGCATTGGCGCTTAAAATGTAAAGTTATTTTTGCGATGGTTCCTGGAGATTCCTCCGCAATTGCCTCCCTGGCCCTGCCAAAATTAATTCTCAAAACTCCCTCTGTTTTGTTTAAAGGTAACCATTCAGCCAATACCTGTTGCAATACACTGAATCAGTATAGCTGAGTAGTTACGTTTATTTTTATTCCTGCAGATGCTACCATACTTTTGTGGATTTTGCATCTGTGGGCAACCCGTTTCATATTATCTAAAAAAACAGTTTTGGAAGTAGCCTCTGTTTTTCTAAAAAAAAGAAAAAATGCATTGAAACATTCACTTATGTTTCCAGGTTTTGCATCCGTCCTGGATTTTTTTTGAAAAACAAAGAAAATATATAATGAAAATTCTTCATATAAATACAGAACGGACATGGCGGGGTGGTGAACAGCAAACATTTTACCTTCTTAAAGGGCTTAAAGAAAAAAAAATTTTATCCCACCTGATATGCCAGCCGAATTCCCCCATGGCCAAAAGAGCCGCAGATGCCGGGTATAAAACATTTACCATACCCATGCGGGGAGAAGCGGATCTTTCGGCAATATATAAAATAAGACGGCTGATTAAAAAAAAACGGTATGATATTATCCATTCACATACCTCCCATGCCCATACCCTGGCCTTTTTTGCTTCCATTGGTACGGGTGCTGTGCGGCTTGTGACAAGACGGGTCGATTTTTCGATTTTGCGCCACAGTTTTTTAAAATTAAGCGGCATAAAATATAGATTTATGGCCGATTATTATGTGGCAATTTCAAACAAGATAAAGGCTGTTTTAACAGCTGACGGGATTAGACATTCTCTTGTTTTTGTAGCCCATAGTGGTGTTGATCTTAACAGATTCGAAAATGCAGACTGGGGTCACCTTATATCTGAATTCGATATCAGGAAAAATGAAAAAATTGTGATAAATGTGGCGCATCTTGCGGAACATAAGGGGCAGAGATATTTTATAAAGGCGATGCCGGCTGTGCTCGACAAGATTCCTGATGCACGTTTTTTCATTGTGGGAGGCGGAGATATGCTTGACGAGCTCCAATCCATGGCAAATTTTTTGGGATTGAACAAAAAACTGATTTTTACAGGATTCAGGGGAGATGTGGGGGCTTTTTATAAACTGGCTGACCTTTTTGTCATGAGCAGCAGAGAAGAAGGGCTTGGCACGGCAGTTCTGGACGCTCTTGCCCTTGGTAAACCTGTTGTAGCCACCATGGCAGGGGGAATCCCCGAAGTAATAAAAAATGGTGTAACAGGAAAGCTTGTTCCCAGAAGAGACCCCCGGGCACTTGCTGATGGAATTGTTGACATTCTTATAAATTCCGGGGAGGGGTATAAAATGGCTGAACAAGGGAAGATTCTGGTTAAGGAAAAGTTTTCCATTGATGCAATGGTTAGTAAAAATATTGAGGTTTATCAACGCATCCTCCCCAGGGGGGTGCACAATATATGAAAAAGGTGATCGGTTTAGTTCATACACGTTTTTCCCCCCAGGGGGGGGTTGAAAATTATATTAATAAGCTGGTTCCTTCTCTTATTTTAAGGGGTTGGAAAATAGATTATTTAACAGCCATGGTAAATCAGGATGTCCCTTCTGAAATGACGATTCATAAAATTCCGGTTATAAGGGGCCTCTCAACGGCACGGATGTTATCTTTTGCCTATGGCGCCAGAAAAAAGGCCATCAACCTTGGACTCCCTCTTATTATGGGCTTTGGACGTACTATTTATCAGGATATTTACAGGGACGGGAGTGGTTGCTTTTTGGATTATGAAAAAAATGTCCAAAAGAAATTTAACTGGGTGTATCGAAAAAGTTATCTGTATCTGGAAAAAAAACGTTTTTCAGATCAACGTTTAAAAAAAATATTAACAGTCTCCAATATGGTAAAAAAACAGATAATAGATCGTTACAGGGTCCCTGATGACAAAATTCAGGTTGTCTACAGCGGGGTTAATGCAGGGGAACTAAATCCTGACCTGAAGAGACAAAAAAAATATTTTAAAAAAAAATTAAAAATAAAAAAAGATGATTTAACCATCCTTTTTATTGGAAATGGGTTCCAGCGAAAGGGGCTTGGTTATTTGATTGATGCCATCGGTTATATTAAGTATAAAATACCGGTTACAGTCCTTGTGGCAGGAAATTGTAAAAACACAGGTTCTTTTAAAAAAAGAGCTGCTGCTGCCGGATGCGCTGAAAAATTTCGTTTTTTAGGATATCAAAATAACGTGGGGGCTTTATATGGAGCTTCTGACCTTTTTGTACTACCCTCTCTTTTTGACCCCATCGCAAATGTTGTGCTGGAGTCTCTTTATACGGGGACCCCTGTTGTTACAGGAGATCAGGTGGGAGGAGGGGAGCTTATTAAAAATGGAGTAAACGGTTTTGTGCTGCATGATTATAAACCGGATACACTTTCCAGGGCAATTTTAAGCTTTTACCACTCTGAAGAAAAAAATAAAATGGAAAACAGTGCCCATGGGGCTGCGGCTCCTTATAGATGGGATTTACACATGGATTTACTAGAAAAGATTTTTTCCGAAATTATAATGAAGTCGTAAAAATTTCGAGCCGTTCGGGTGGGAGCTACAGGCTTTTAGATAATTACCCGTTTTTATATCAATTATAGTAAAGAGCTACAGTCCTGCCGGGAGAAAATAGATACGAATATATGAAAAAATTTGAAAATGAAGGAGGTACATATTTTTACATAAACGAATTCACGCCCTTATCGGTCTTTGGGATTACAATACCCTTCCGGTCTGTAGCCTTGTACAAATTTTAAAATTGGATAATTATCTGATTTGCAGTTTGAAAAAAAATTGACATTCTATAAAAAAAATAGTATGTTTATGTTTTTTGGGTCGTTAGCTCAATCAGGCAGAGCAACTGACTCTTAATCAGTAGGTTCGGGGTTCGATTCCCCGACGACCCACCAAAAAAACAATAGATTTAAGGAGTTACCTGATAGAATAAAAATTATTCTTTCGGTAAATCAACGCAAATTAAATAAAAAAAGCAGCTTTTTGTGAAAAATTTGTGAACAGCGAAAACCCCCAAGATTCCTAAGGCTCATTGCGGATTATACCTCTTTTTGCATTCTGTTATCCCTCAACATAACCATTGTTAGGATCGTGAATTTATTTCATCCCCAATCCTTCGCCTTTTAATAAAATAATTAAAAATCTCGATTCACCGAAGACTCACTTCTTCCTCCTCGTTTTAAAAAAGGTAATGGGTTAAAGCGGATTTAGGGAAGGCTACAACCAGTTGATATTTTAACGTTTATTGTGTCTTTGCTGTTATAATCAGTCTTATTTCCCCTACCAACTTTTTTATTCATCAAAAGTCAGTTCATCAGGCCATTCTCTATGATATCCGTCGGCTGGGCCCTTTCTGCACGCATCAATCACAATCCTGTTATCTTCAGCCGCAAAATCACGCCGGGGGTCAACATTGTTAAATAGTTTCCATAGAATCAGGGAATTATCGTGTAAATCGATATCCTTATCAAACAGAATGAATATGTTGAAGCTTTTGAGATCATCCATATTAAGGAGGATATCAGCGAAATGTTTTCCTCCATACTCTCCTTTATCCACAGATATTACTATTATTCTGTTTGAGTTCCCGTACAGAGCATTATATTCTTTAAAAAGAGGCCTGCAGCAGACT
>DAOWMW010000140.1 GCA_030642865.1 Desulfobacteraceae bacterium | reverse complement strand
TTGTTTTTGTAGCGTATTGAATAAATTTCTTAGAATTTCTTAGTGCAGCGTAGCCGAAAAATTGCGATTGTTTGAGCGAGGCACGAGCGAGTTTCGCAATTTTGGCGAAGCAAACTTAGAAATTCAAGAAATTTATTCGGAATAGCGGAAAAAACAATTAAACTTTCCGTATTTTGCTTCTATCAATTCTCTAACCGGACACTACTGATTGTTTTTAATTAATAGATAAAAAGATGGAGAACAAAATGGAGATAATTAATTATACAGACCAGCATAAGGCTTTTCGAATAAAGGCTCGCAACTTTATGGAAAAAGAGGTGATCCCAAATGTAGAGCAATGGGAAAAAGAGAGGCTGATGCCAAAAAGTGCATGGAAAAAAATGGGAGAGGCCGGTTTTCTGTGTACAACCATTTCTGCTGAATATGGAGGCCCTGGCCTTGATTTCATATCTTCCATGATCGTAATGGAGGAGCTAACCAAAACCAATCATAACGGGGCGGGCCCCCTTTTGCACAGTGAGATAGTAGTCCCCTATGTAGAGGCATTTGCCACTGAGGAATGCAAAAAAAAATATCTTCCAGAATGTGTTTCAGGAGATATTGTAATGGCCGTTGGCATGACCGAACCTGACGTGGGGAGCGATCTTGCGTCAATGGAAACCTCAGTAATAGAAGATGGGGATGAAGTTATTATTAATGGCTCTAAAATATTTATTTCAAACGGGATTAATGCTGATCTTGTTGTGCTGGCAGCTAAAGATCCGGCTGTGGAAAATCCCTATAAGGCCATAGATCTTTATTTGGTACACAAAGATATGCCTGGCTTTATAAAAGGCCAAAAACTTGATAAAATGGGGTGGCATTCCCAGGATACAGCCGAACTCTTTTTTTCGGACTGCCGTGTACCCATAGGGAACAGACTGGGTAAAAAAGGTGATGGTTTCCCCATGCTTATGAAGAAACTTCAGCAGGAACGTCTTGTAACCGCGTTATGGGGTTTGACCGCAGCAGAGTTCACTTTTGATCAGCTTTTGAAGCTGTACAGGGATGATTCAGGGCTGGGTAAGCCGATTAAGAAAACACAGGTTAAACAGTTCTCCCTTGTGGAGTTGGCAACAGAACTTAAAATCGGAAGAACTTTTGCAGACAAGCTTCTTGTGGATCATATGGAAGGGAAGGATATAGTACCGGAAACATCCATGGCAAAGTACTGGCTCACAGAGCTCGCAAGGAAGGTGGCTGACGTGGGGCTGGATATTATGGCCGAAGCAGGTGTTATAAAAAGTAATCCCATACCCAGAGCCTTTGTCGATGTTAGGAGTATGTTGATTTTTGCAGGAACAAATGAAATAATGAGACAGATCGTTAGTAAGTCTATGAAGATTTAATTTGTTGACGATATAAAATTTTAAAATAATGTTTGCAAAGTTTAATTGCCTGTCCTGCAGACTTTTTATATTCACTTCCCCGGGGTTTCATGGATTAACCTGAAACCGGGGAAGTTTTTTTGGGGCGAGCCCTGAGATAGAGTCAATCCCATTCTTTGTTGAAATGACAGTTATCAAAGTCTTTTGCTCAGAAATTATTTACTGATTACCAAATCCGTTTTGTTCTCCGCAGTCAGGGCATTGCCATGTGATACCGTTGCAGGTCATCCCCCACTGGTTTTCCTCCATGCAGACCTGACATATCCTAAAACCGCATCTGCATGTCCAGCAAAAGGGAGCGTTTTTACGGCAGCAATGGCAGTCTTTGTCCCTTGTTCCATATCGTCTGTCCCTGTATGCCATATTATTTGCACAACCTGTCATGCTCAATTTTTATACATTTGTCCATGATCACATCTATTCCGGCGCTGATGAGCATTTGGGCGGCTTCCTGGTTTTCAATTCCCAGCTGCATCCAGAATATGTGTGGCTTAATTTGCAATGCCTCTTTTGCATGGGGCATGATCTGTTCAGACCGTCTGAATACATTTATAATATCAACGGATTCCTTTATTTCTTCTAAAGATGCAAAGGCCTTTTCTCCCAGGATTTCCTTTTGACCGGGTCTGACTGGAAATATTTTGTAGTCATGTTTTTTCATGTATTTTGCAACCTTGTTGGAATCCCGTTCCGGCTTTGGACTTAATCCTAATATTGCTATGCTCTTTTTTTTTTCAAGTATTTCCTTTATGGAAGAATCGTCTGTAATTATTTTTCCTTTTTTCATAATATGACTCCTGTGTCTTATAGAGTAGGGCGGCTTAATACTTAAAATCGCGTTTTTTTTGTGTGTGAGCCTTTAAAATATAACAAAGACTTAAAAATTATACAATATATTGAGAAATGAATACTAAAAAAAAAATATATCTCATAGATGGAAGTGCCTATATTTACCGTGCTTATCATGCTGTAAGGGGGCTTTCAAATTCCCAGGGGCTCCCCACAAATGCTGTTTTCGGGTTTACCAATATGCTGATAAAGCTGATCAAGGAAAAATCTCCGGAATATCTTATGATTTTTTTTGATGTAAAGGGCCCGACTTTCAGACACAAAATGTATGCAGAGTACAAGGCAAATCGTCCCCCAATGCCCGAGGATCTCCAGGTTCAGATACCCCACATTAAAAATATTGTTTCTGCTTTTAATCTCCCTTCCATGGAAAAACAGGGATATGAAGCAGATGATCTAATAGGGAGTGTGGCAAAAAAAGCTGGAGAAAAGGGCTTTTCTGTTATTATGGTTACAGGGGACAAAGATTTTAAACAGCTTGTTACAAAAGATAGCATAATATGGGACCCCATGAAGGATATGCTCATAGATATTGATGCAATAAAGGCGGAATTTGGATTGGGCCCGGAAAAAATGATCGATATCATGGGACTCATGGGTGATAAGGCAGATAACATTCCTGGTGTGCCCGGCATTGGGCCTAAAACAGCAGCCTCCTTGATAACAACCTTTGGAACTTTGGAACAGCTATATGAAAATCTTGATACTGTTACAAAAAAAAAACAAAAGGAAAATCTTATAAATTTTAAGGCCCAGGCTTTTTTAAGTAAAGAGCTTGTGACCATAAAAACAGATATTCCATTCCTTTTTAACCAGAGCAATTTCTTATTTAAAGGGTTTGATAATGAAAAATTACTCCACCTTTTTAAGGAGCTGGAATTTAAACGTCTGGAACAGTCACTCCCCAGAAAGACTGATTATTCGAAAAAAAGTTATCACCTGATCCAGGATAAAAACATTTTTTTAAACCTGGTGGAAAGATTGAAAACGGCAAACCTGATTTCCATTGATACGGAGACAACTTCGAAAAATCCAATTAAGGCCGATCTTGTGGGATTATCCATTTCCATGAAAGAAAATGAGGCTTTTTACCTTCCCTGTGGCCATGATTATTCAGGCGCCCCCCCCCAGCTGGATATAAAGGAACTTTTAAATGGTTTAAAACCGATTTTTGAAAATCCTGATATTAAAAAAGTTGGTCAAAACATTAAATATGACTGGATAGTTCTGGAACGTCACGGCGCAAAACTGGAAGGTGTTGTTTTTGACACCATGCTGGCCTCTTATATTTTAAATCCTTCTGTGAGGGGACACAGTCTGGATCAGATTGCGATGGATTTGCTAAACCATAAGATGATTTCATATAAAGAGGTGATAACATCGGATAATGGGAAAAAACTTTCCTCTTTTGCAGAAGTCCCCCTGGAAAAAGCAGTGGTCTATGCGTCTGAAGATGCAGATATCACCCTGATGGCTTATAACCGTCTTTTACCCATGCTGGAAAAAGAGGGTCTGCAGGAACTGTTTGAAAAGGTTGAAATGCCCCTGGTGCCGGTATTAAAAGAGATGGAGATGAACGGTATGAAAGTCGATACTGCAAAATTATCTGACCTTTCCAGTTTCTTTGCCCGGGAATTAGAATCCCTTGAAGCAAAAATATATGCGATAGCCGGAGAAAAATTTAATATAAAATCTCCAATGCAGCTTGGAAAGATTCTTTTTGAGAAGCTTAATCTCCCCGTGCAAAAAAAGACAAAGAAAAAAACAGGCTATTCCACAGATGTTGATGTATTACAAAAGCTTGCTCCCATGCATGAACTACCTGAATTTGTTTTAAAACATCGGACTTTTGCAAAACTCAAGTCCACATATACGGATGCGCTCCTTGGGCTTGCAGATAAAAAAACAGACAGGGTACATACTTCATTTAACCAGACAGTTACAGCCACAGGCCGTTTGAGCAGTTCCGATCCCAACCTGCAAAATATCCCCATACGTGGAGAAGAGGGTAAGAAAATCAGAAGTGTATTTATTCCAAAAAAGGGGTGCCTCCTTGTTGTGGCAGATTATTCCCAGATAGAGTTGAGGATTTTGGCCCATTATTCAAAGGATCAGATACTAAAACAGGCTTTTTTAAATGATGAAGATATACATACACGTACCGCTTCTGAAGTTTTTCAGATTTCCCCTTTATTTGTTGATCAGGATTTACGCAGGCAGGCCAAGGTTATCAATTTTGGAATTGTGTATGGTATGAGCCCCTATGGTCTTTCAAAAGAGTTGAATATAAGTCGTAAAATGGCTAAAGCATATATAGATAATTATTTTAAAAAGTATAAAGGTGTAAAGGAATATATAGACCGGACAATAAACGAGGCGCAGAAAACAAAAAAAACGAGTACTCTGCTGGGTCGTATCAGGTATCTTCCTGATATTGACAGTCCTAATAAGAATATGCGCGAGTTTGCCAGCCGAACTGCCATAAATAC
>DAOWMW010000178.1 GCA_030642865.1 Desulfobacteraceae bacterium | reverse complement strand
TTTCCGCTATTAAAGAATAAATTTATTCAATACGCTACAAAAACAAGTAAACTTCCCTCCTGCAAGATTCTAACCGGACATTACTGACTTTTTTTAGAGATTACTGCGCAGAAAAGGATGAGGGAAAAATGAGAAATTAAAAAAATATTGGTGCCCCCGGCATGATTCGAACATGCGGCGCATGGATTAGGAATCCATTGCTCTATCCCCTGAGCTACGGGGGCGAAAACCTGTAAGGATTGGGGATGAAATAAATTCACAATCCTAATAGACCTTAAAATAAAAATTTTGGGGAAGGCCAGGGGAAGAATACTCCGACGACCGATAACGCACCCAAAATCTTTATCTTTTTGGCTAATAGCTAACCGCACAGATTAAACAGTTTCAATCAAAGCTGAAACGTGTTTGCATTCAGCATATTTGAAATAGCTGAATAATTACGCTTGATTTATTGCACGGAAAGCACCTGACCCGGATATATTTTACTCTTGGGGGTCAGATTATTCAATCGCAAAAAAGATTTTAGCATTATATTATATTCTTTTGCAATTGTAAAGGGGCTATCCCCTTTTTTCACCCTGTATTGTATTAATCCATTTCCTTTAGTCTTATCTGCTGGATGTCCAGGAATTTTCAGCTTTTGCCCAATGTAGAGTTTTGAACCTCTTAAATTATTTTTCTGTCGTATCTTTTTTACTGAGGTCCTATATTTTCTTGCAAGAATCCACAAAGAATCTCCTCTTTTTACCTTGTGAACAGTGGCTTTTCCATATTTCGGCGGTGGCTTGCGTTTGGGCGCAGAGAGTATTGTCCCCCTTTGAGGTATCTTGATCCTTTTACCTGCAACGATTTTATTTTTTCTATGGATATTATTTGCCCGTGCTATCCTTCCCATGCTGACGCGATATTTTTTAGCAATTGTTGAAAGGGTTTCCCCTGATCTTATCCTGTGATAAGCAAAAGCAGGCCTCGGGATAGATGAAGCAGGGATATGATCAATTTTCAAAAGAAGTATTTCTTTTTTATGGGGAGGGATTTTAAGGGGGTATTCATCCCCTGGTAAAATTTTATAGCGAAATTCAGGATTAAGCTCTTTAAGAATTTTTTCAGGCACATTTATGGCCTTTCCAATACTTTTAAGGCTCATTCTTTTTGCGACAACAACGGTTTCATATTCCAGAGGTTTACTTACATCAATGGAATCAAGCCCATACTTTTCAGGATTACTTACAATATGCAGAGTAGCTATAAATCTGGGAACATATCTTGCCGTTTCTGATGGCAATCTTTCGTATAAATCCCAAAAATCATCAAGATAATTAACCTGTTGTCTCCTTATAACACGCAGGACTCTCCCCTCTCCGCAATTGTACCCTGCCAAAACTGTTGACCAGTCACCAAAGATATTATGGAGATCTGTTAAATAGTCTATTGCAGCGCTTGTAGCCTTAATCGGATCAAGACGTTCGTCAATAAGGGCATTCCGTTTAAGACCGTACTTATAGCCTGTTGATGGAATGAACTGCCACAGGCCAAGGGCCCTTGCGCTTGAAAAAGCATTAACCTTAAAACCGCTTTCAATAAGTGGCAGCCATGATAACTCAACCGGCAGGCCAGCTTTTTTTAAAGCCTCAACGATTTGCGGACGAAATTTACCAGACCGTTTATATGATGCACGAAAAAAAGATTTTTCCCCCCCAACAGTAAAGCTTTTAAGCTCTCTTGCAACATGCTTGTTCATCACCAGGGGAATGGCTTTATGATTTCCACTTAAGACTATATTTCTGGAAGCATAAATTTCAAGAATACGCTTTGAAATAAGAAATCGGATATCATCTTTTTGCTGCATGATTTTATTATCGTCATCTGTTTCAACATCCGATATCAGGAAATAGGCCTGATCCAGGGCCTCAATGGCATTTTTAAGATCACCAGTCTGCCAGTATTCCTGTGATGCCTGACAAAAATCCAAAGCTTCATCCATAATCGTTTGGGAATCTTTGGCGGAATCACAGGATAATAAATTATGAATAATATCCGGGTCAGGATCAACCTTCACAGCAACTGGCGGCTTATTTTTTTCCGTAGAGACTGAATGCTTCTCCGGCAAATCAGAAATACGTTCAGCCTGGGTACATCCAAAAAAAACTGACACGTAAAAAATGAAAATAAGAAAAACAGATAATTTTATCAAATCGGTTCCTTTCTTTTAAAATTAAAAATTAAAACAACAAGATCTAAAAACTTGATCCTGACAAGAGATTATCCGCATGAAACTAATTGTCTATAATAATATCATCTAAAACTTTAGATAAAGAATCATGTATCACAATCTCTGCCAGGTGGTCTATATGGGTTGAGTCCCTGTTAATTATCACAAGCTTTGCCCCATTTTCAACCGCTTTTTCAGGAATTGAGGCCGCAGGATAAACAACCAGGGAAGAACCAAGGACAATGCAAAGATCACATTCAGAGGCATATTTAAAAGAATCGGACAATTTATCAGCAGGCATGGATTGCCCAAAAGATATAGTGTCAGGTTTTAAAATACCTGAACAAACATCACAATATGGAGCCTTGACACCATTTTTTATCAGCAGCTCAACTTCATCCCTGGTGGATTTTTGACCACATTTTAAACAGGATACAAAAAAAGCTGTTCCATGAAGTTCAATTATTTTATCGGGTGAATTACCTGCTTTTTGATGAAGATTGTCAACATTTTGCGTAACAATGGCCAATAATTTATTCATATCTTCGAGATTTTTTATAGCAAGATATCCCCTGTGGGGAACAGCGTCTTTCATTAAAGCATAAAATTCCATGCTCATTTCCCAGTACCTTTCCCTGACTTTTTCATCTGACAAAAGCCTGTCATAATAAAAATCGGAGGGATCATATTTTTCCCATAATCCTCCAGGGCTTCTGAAATCAGGAATCCCTGATTCAACGCTTAAACCTGCCCCACTGAAAATCAATACATTCTTTGATTCCTGTATCAATTTTGCGCCCTTTTTGATAAGATCTTCCATGATTATAATCCCTGGATCCAGAAATTTTATTATACTTCAATCCATGGCCAGCATTAGAACCAGGCCAAAAAAATTGACAAAACAAAGGAATAGCAGCGGATGAACTGGATAACAGTAATACTTGCATCAGGTTTTTTCTTTTCATTAAATCATATTATACGAAAAAAAATACTGGCACACGTAAATGTTCTGGATATGATGATCTTCACAGGGAGTTTCGGTTTTTTTATTCTGCTCCCCTTTATAAAATATGTGAATTTCTCCATTTCCAGAGTCGATCTTTTTTTTATTTTAGTAAATGCTGTTTTTGCCTTTGGAGGCTCATACACCCTTAATACTGTTTATAAAAGATGCGAAATTTCAACTGTTTCCCCTTTGCTTAATTTTAATCCAGTATTTGTTATTTTATTATCCTGGTTTATACTTGGAGAAGTATTAAACAGCAAACAAATACTTGGCATTTTTTTTATACTGGCAGGGGGTTATATTGTCACCCTGGATAATATAAAATCTTTTTGCCGGCCATTCACATCCATTTCCACAAAAGATTTTTTAAATATTCTTATAACTCTTGTTTTATGGAGCTTTTGCCCTGTAATCAACAAAATTCTTTTATCAAAAATAGATACTTTCAGCTATCTGTTTTTTTTCGTAATGTTTATATTTTTGATTCAGATGGTTTTAATGCTGGCAGCAAACAGATTTCAGGAGGTTTTATATGCAATACAAAAAAAATGGTTCCTCCTTATCATGGCGAGCCTTTGCTGGATCATAAGTGATGCATTATTCCTTTATGCCGTTGCAATTCCAGAGGTAATGGTCTCTCTTCTAATTCCTGTTAAGCGGATATCCAATTTAATGACGGTGGTTATAGGGGGAAGATTGTTTGAAGAAAAAAAATTATTAATAAAATCGACGGCCTGCGCAGTGATGCTTCTAGGTCTGTTTGTTATTGGGATATACTCCCGCAGCTAACGCAGACCTTAA
>DAOWMW010000239.1 GCA_030642865.1 Desulfobacteraceae bacterium | reverse complement strand
TTAAAATTGCCAATTTATTTTTGTGCGAACCCTTAGCTACACTGATTCAGTGTATTGCAACAGGTATAATCTGAATATTTACTAGATGTTTTATTAAAAAATAGAGATTTCCACATAAATGATTTCACTGCGTTATCGCTCAAAATCTTTGGTCGACGTACTGGTATAGATTTTCCTCTCTATCCTCGTGAAATTAATTATTTGAAAATTTATAACAGATCATATTATAATTTTTAAGGGAGAAAAGTATGGGACAAACACTCACAGATAGAAGAGATGTTCAGTTTGTTCTTTTTGAACAGCTTGATATTGAATCATTGACCAAAAGTCCAATCTATACCGGTTTGAATAAAAAAGTATTTGATATGGTACTATCCGAGGCTCGTTCTCTGGCAACAAAAGAGCTTCTTCCCTTGTCCGCAGAGGGAGATAAGAACGGATGTGTTTATGATAATGGAATGGTAAGGATGCCTGATGGGTTTAAGCGTGCATATGATTTGCTCATAGAAGGCGAATGGCCTGCTCTTGCTGATGACCCTGAACTTGGCGGCCAGGGTATGCCCCAGGTACTTGCTACGGCGGTCATGGAGCTTTTTCAGGCTGCAAATACTGCAATAGCCGGTTTTCCCATGCTGGGCCACGGAGCAGCATTGCTTGTTGCACATTTTGGAACAGAAAATCAAAAAAAACTTTATCTTGAAAAGATGATGACGGGAAAATGGGGTGGAACCATGGTATTGACTGAACCTGAAGCAGGTTCAGATGTTGGTGCACTTACCACGACAGCAGTTAAAAATTCTGATGGAACATATTTGATTTCCGGTAATAAAATTTTTATAAGCTGCGCTGAGCATGACATGGTTGACAATATAGTTCATCCTGTTCTTGCAAGGATTGAAGGGGCGCCAGCAGGCCCCGCCGGGGTTTCCCTGTTTCTGGTTCCTAAAATAAGAGTTAATGATGATGGTTCCCTTGGGGAGCTGAACGACGTTGCGTGCACAGGGATAGAAGAAAAAATTGGATTACACGGTGGACCCACCTGCAGCCTTACTTTTGGCGGGAAAGGCGAATGCATAGGGACTCTTTTGGGTAAAGAGAACCAGGGCTTAAGATCCATGTTCCATATGATGAATGAGGAACGCCTTAATGTGGCAATTCAGTCACTGGGTCTTGCAAGTGCCGCTTATATGTATGCGGTAAGTTATGCAAGGGAAAGAGTTCAGGGAAAACATTTAACACAGGCAATGAATCCCGATGCTCCTTCAGTTCGCATCATAGAACACCCTGATGTCAGAAGGATGCTCATGTGGCAGAAATCAATCCTGGAAGGTATGAGAAGCCTTAATTTCTATGTCGCTCTTTTGATGGATAAGGTCAAGATGACAGATGATAAAGGGGAGAAAAAGAAACTGGACAAATTTATTTCTCTTTTGACACCTATTTGTAAAGCATATACGACAGAACGTGCCTGTGAAATAATAGCCCAGTCAATTCAGGTTCACGGAGGGTATGGAGCATGTAAGGATTATCCTGTGGAACAGCTTTTGCGTGACAGCCGTATTGCTCCAATTTATGAAGGAACCACAGGGATCCAGGCCATGGATCTGCTGGGAAGAAAATTAGGTGTGGACAAAGGGGAAATTTTCAAGGAATTCCTTGGTACGATGCTTAAGACTGCGGCGGAAGCAAAAACCAATCCCGAACTTAATGATATTGCAGTTCGTCTTGAAGAGATAGTTGCCAAGCTTGGAAAAACAGCATTAAATCTCGGAAAAGCAGCAGCATCGCCAAAAGTAATGGACGCTTTTGGCCACGCACTACCTTTCCTTGATTCCATGGCCGAAGTTGTTCTTGGCTGGATGCATCTGTGGAGAGCATCTGTTGCAGCACCAAAGCTTGCCAAAATTATTGGGGATGCTGATGGAAAAGAGAAGAAGGCAAAAATAGAGAAGAATAAAGAAGCAGCCTTTTATCATGGTCAGGTTCAGACTGCCCGTTATTTTATTGAATCTATTCTGCCGATAGCTGCAGGAAGGATGGATGCAATTGATATTTTAAATGATGCTCCCATAGCAATGGCTGAGGCTTCATTTGGGACATAATTTTTTGTTCAGGTATTTTGTGAAAAATATTGACAAATGATGTAAGATAAAGTATATACAGATTTTCATGCCGAGGTAGCTCAGTCGGTAGAGCAGCGGACTGAAAATCCGCGTGTCGACAGTTCGATTCTGTCCCTCGGCACCATATATTTGATTAAAAAAAGGTTAGCCCGCAAAGGTTAGCCTTTTTTTTATGGGGGAAAATTTTGGAAATTCAAAAAATTGATAAAATTACAGATTTGAAATATCTAAACATGTTTAAAATAGCATATTTGGACAAAACAGGTCAGAAAAAATCCTGGGAATTAGCAACAAGGAGTAAAGAGCCCAAATGTGTCTCCGGTCACTTCAGCGAACCTGATGCCGTTGTGATTGTACCTTTTCATCAGGATAAAAAAAAACTTGTTGTTATAAAAGAATTCAGGGTATCGCTGGGTGGATATCAGTACGGTTTTCCAGCAGGGCTTGTTGATGATGGCGAAACCGTAATGGATGCTTCCGCAAGGGAGCTGTTTGAAGAGACCGGTTTAAATTTAACGAACTTTATCAGGATCAGTCCCATTGTTTATTCTTCTTCTGGAATGACAGATGAGTCTGTCTCCATGGTTTACGCAAAGTGTAATGGGGAGCCATCAAGTGCAGGGAATACAACTTCTGAAGATATTGAAACTTTTTTTGTCTCACCATCAGAAGCATTACAATTATGTGAAGATGCAAACAAAAAATTAGATGTAAAAACATGGCTGGTTCTCATGTCATTCGCCATGACAAATCATATGTTTTGATTCAGATTTTACATAAATAAATTCGCCCTGTGCGGTTAGGATCGTGAATTTATTTTATCCCCAATCCTTAGATGTATTTTTTATCAGTAGTGTCCGGTTAGAAAATTGCAAGAAGCAAAATACGGAAAGTTTAATTGTTTTTTCCGCTATTAAAGAATAAATTTCTTGAATTTCTAAGTTTGCTTCGCCAAAATTGCGAAACTCGC
>DAOWMW010000042.1 GCA_030642865.1 Desulfobacteraceae bacterium | reverse complement strand
TTATCGGTCGTCGGAGTATTACAATACGCCTTCCTCCCTCTGGCCTTCCCAAAATCATTATCTTAAAGCCTATAGCTCCTGAACGGAAAACCGAAATCTTCGTTCAGGTGCTAAATTTAATCAAGTACGTTTTATCCAGCAGTATAAATGCCCAATAACGTTTAAAATCCCCCCGGCAATTATTAAGCCCCAATTATGTATCCATATCCCTGCAATAAGTAATGGTACGCCCATGGCCTGGAATACAAGATGCACCGGATTTGCATGTTCCAGAAGTCTTTTCTCCAGCCAGGTAGCTTTTTTTCCATGAACATACTGCTGAATTCTTGTTTCTGACCATCCCATATTTCATCTCCTTTAAATCTGTACCCGCAGGGACTGGTACAGGCTTTACCGTTTAACAACCATGGCCACAGCCTCTCCCCCACCCAGACATAGAGACGCAAGGCCGGTTTTATTATCCCGTTTTATCATTTCATTTATAAGGGTTACAAGTACCCGGCAGCCGCTGGCGCCTATGGGATGCCCCAGTGCCACAGAACCGCCATTTACATTGACCTTGTCAGAATCAAGGCCAAGCTCTTTTGCTATTGCAACGCTGGAGCCGCTAAAAGCCTCATTAACTTCAAAAAGGTCCACGTCACCCATATCAATCCCCTCTTTTTTAAGACATTTGGGAATTGCCCATATGGGAGCAACAAGGACATATTTCATATCTAGTCCATAGGATGCCTGCGCTCCTATAGTCGCCATTATTTCGCAGCCTGTTTCTTCTGCTTTTTCCTTTGACATTACCACCACTGCAGCGGCTCCGTCACTGATTATTGATGCGTTTCCTGCAGTACCCACGCCACCTTTTTTAAAGGCGCCTTTCATTTTTGATAAGAGTTCGTAGTTTGTCTCCTGGGGGCATTCATCTTTATCAAAAAGTTTAGTTTTCCCTTTACGCATGGGGATTTCCACAGGTATGATTTCGTCTTTAAATCTGTCCGATTCCACCGCGCAAAGAGCGCGTCTGTAGGACTCCGCTGCAAAAATGTCCTGATCTTTTCTGGTGACATTATACTTTTCAGAGCAAAGTTCATTTGAAATACCCATATGAAAATCGTTTACTATGTCCCAAAGTCCATCATGAATCATATGATCCTGGAGCACCCCAGGCCCCATTCGGTAACCTGTTCTGGCTTTTTCAAGATAATAGGGGGCCATACTCATGGTCTCCATTCCCCCTGCAACCACCACTTCAGCATCGCCTAACTGAATAGCTTGAGCTGCAAGCATTACAGCCTTTAAAGATGATCCGCATACCTTGTTAATAGTTATGCACTCAGTCTTCCATGGCATTTCAGCTTTAACTGCAGCCTGTTTTGCAGGGTTTTGACCATAACCGCAGGGAAGGACAAGCCCCATGATAATTTCATCAACATCTTCCTTATTAATTCCGGCTCGCTGCACAGCTTCCTTAATTACAAGGCCACCAAGATCTGTTGCTCCAATATTGCACAAAGATCCGTTAAATGCACCCAAAGGGGTCCTCACCGTACTGACAATCACTGCTTCTTTCATATTGTTTCCTTTTTATTCATGGCTTTTCAAATTGTCTGCTTTACTACATGTTACGCCTGTACTGCCCCCCCACCCCATAAAGAGCATTGGTAATCTGCCCCAGGGAACATACCTTTACACTTTCCATAAGTTCCGCAAAAATGTTTTCCCCGGACATGGCTACTTTTTTAAGACGGGTTAAGGCGTCATCAGATTTATCTTTATTCAGTGTGTGAAAATCTGCAAGACGTTTTAACTGGGATCTTTTCTCTTCATCAGTCGCCCTCGCAAGCTCAACCTCAGCTTCGGGCTGATCATGATCTATGGTATCATCTATGAATGTGTTAACCCCTATTATGGGAAATTCACCCGTATGTTTTAATATTTCATAATGCATTGATTCGTCCTGTATTTTACTCCGCTGGTAACCCCTCTCCATGGCTCCCAGCACTCCGCCCCGCCTGGTGATCATATCAAATTCAGCAAGTACAGCCTCTTCCACAAGACTTGTCAGCTCTTCTATTATAAAGCTCCCCTGGTACATGTTTTGATTTTTTGTAAGGCCCCATTCACGGTTGATGATCTGCTGAATAGCAAGGGCTCTTCTCACCGATTCAGGGCTTGGGGTTGTGATTGCTTCGTCATAGGAATTGGTGTGAAGACTGTTACAATTATCGTAAACAGCACAAAGTGCCTGGAGTGTTGTTCTGATATCGTTAAACTGGATATCCTGAATATGCAGTGATCGGCCGGATGTCTGAATATGATACTTGAGCATTTGGGAACGGACAGAAGCTCCATATTTATCTTTTAAGGCAATGGCCCAGATTCTCCTGGCCACTCTCCCTATTACCGTATATTCAGGATCCATTCCATTGGAAAAGAAAAAGGACATATTAGGCGCAAATCTGTCAATGGGCATACCCCGGGACATGTAATACTCAAGATAGGTAAAGCCATTTGCCATGGTAAACGCAAGCTGTGAAATGGGATTAGCTCCGGCTTCTGCAATATGATACCCTGAAATTGAAACAGAATAAAAATTTTTAACATTATTGTTGATAAAATATTCCTGAATATCTCCCATCATTTTCAAGGCAAACTCAATGGAAAAAATACAGGTATTTTGGCCCTGATCTTCTTTCAGGATATCTGCCTGAACTGTCCCCCTGGCATTACTTAGTACCATTGCCTTGATTTTGTTATATTCTGAATGATCGGGCTCTTTTCCATTTTCAGTTTTATACTTTTCAACCTGCTGATCTATGGCTGTATTGAAAAACATGGCAAGAATAATAGGAGCAGGCCCGTTAATGGTCATGGAAACGGAATTATTGGGAGAACAGAGATCAAATCCATCGTAGAGAACCTTTACATCGTTTAATGTACAGATACTTACGCCTGAATTACCGATTTTGCCGTAAATATCGAGACGTTCGTCAGGATTAAAACCGTACAGCGTCACAGAGTCGAACGCGGTTGAAAGGCGTTTTGCTTCAAAATTGGCAGATAAAAGTTTAAATCTTTTATTTGTCTTAAAGGGGTCACCTTCCCCCGCAAACATTCTGGTGGGGTCCTCATCTGTCCGTTTTAAAGGAAAAACCCCTGCTGAAAAAGGAAAATAGCCTGGCAGGTTCTCTTTTCGCAGCCAGGTATATATTTCTCCAGGGTCCTTATATTGGGGAAGAACGATTTTAGGTATCTTGACATGGGACAAAGACTCTGTATAGAGGGGAATTCTAAATTCCTTCCCCCTGACTTCGTACACCAGTTCATCTTTGCTGTAGGCATCCCTGATTTCCCCCCATTTTTCAAGAAGTTTTTCTGTTTCATTATCTATTTTATTTTCAGCGCCAAGGATTTCTTCTTTGAGTTTTTCCAGAAGGCTTGTATCACCGGAAAAAACTTTTGCTGTCTCCTGGAGGTGCCACCTGTCTCTTAATAGATCTGCTTGTGATGCTGTATCTTGATGATAACTTCTTACGGTATCTGCAATTTCTGAGAGATAACGGATCCGTTTGGATGGAATAACTATTGTTTTTGATGTGGATATTTTTTCTTCCGGGACCTGGAGTTTCGATTCTAATTGTATGCCGGATTTTTCCTGGTAGAGATCTAAAATAGCAAGATAGAGCGCTGTTACACCATCGTCATTAAATTTGGATGCTATGGTGCCGTAAACAGGCATTTCCTCAGGCTTTTTGCCCCATGCTTCAGAATTCCGCTGGACCTGTTTTCTTACATCACGTGCAGCATCTTCGCTCCCCTGCTTGTCGAATTTATTAATGACAACTATATCTGCATGGTCCAGCATCTCGATTTTTTCAAGCTGGGTGGCAGCACCGAATTCACTGGTCATAACATAAATTGAAATATCGACCATATTAGTTATAGTTATATTTCCCTGGCCAATCCCGGCTGTTTCAGCAATAATAAGGTCAAAACCGGCTGCTTTGACAACATCTATGGCTTCGGGCAGGACATCTGCTATTTCCGTATTTGATTTACGTGTGGCCAGACTCCGCATGTAGACCCTGGGGCTATTTATGGCATTCATTCGTATTCTGTCGCCTAAAAGTGCACCCCCGGTTTTACGCCTTGTTGGATCAGAACAGATTAATGCAACCCTTATTTCGGGAAAATCGTTTAAAACACGTAAAATCAATTCATCCATTAAAGATGATTTTCCCGCACCTCCGGTACCTGTTACCCCTATGACAGTTGGTTTATGAGGATGACCTGTTTTTGAAAGCTTTGATAAAATATTTTCAACCTCTCCATTACCCGTACTTTTTGCCTGGGCAAGGGCTGTTATCAGGTTTGCTATCAGGGGTTTATTACTCGGGGTAAGGTTGGCAAAATCAAATTTTGCCCCATTAACAGTGGGAAAATCGAGGGATTCTACCATATGGTTAATCATCCCCTGGAGCCCCATTTTTGCCCCGTCTTCCGGAGAGTATATTTTTGCCACACCATAGGCTTCCAGCTCCCTGATTTCTTCGGGAACAATAACTCCGCCGCCTCCTCCAAATATTTTAATATGGGGAGCTCCCCGTTCTTTTAACAAGTCTACCATATATTTTAAAAATTCAATATGGCCTCCCTGGTAACTCGATATTGCTATTCCCTGTACATCCTCTTCAATAGCAGCATCTACACATTCCTGGACAGATCGGTTATGTCCCAGGTGAATTACTTCCACGCCTGTGTTTTGCAACATCCTCCGCATGATATTAATGGATGCATCATGTCCATCAAACAAAGATGTAGCAGTAACCACCCGAATATTATTTTTTAGCTTATATAGGTCAGGTTCGCTCATAAAAATCCTCGCTGTGTAATGTTTTGTTAATACATGTTCAAGATTTCATATGGAGCTTAAAGGAAAATTATGATTTTTTTCTTCAGTACCATATGGGATTATAGTGCCTCATAGCATACAGAACCATGGGGCAAAAAAATATTTATAAATAATAAAGAAAGTGATTTAAAGAAAACAAGAGGTTGAGACTATGATTAAATCATTGGTAACATTTTCAAATAACATTTTGTCAAAGAAAAATAAAGACAAATTACAGTAATACCATGGGAAAATATGATTTGAGTTCAGCCTTTTTTTAAAAAGGACTCTGACAAAAAGTTAAAGCAAAACAGCAAAGGATATAATGGAAATTCAGCTTAAAATAATTTTTAATATGTACAAAACAATCCTGAAAGTTTTTGACCTGTCCGGTTAGCACTTAGCTATTAGCCAAAATGATCACAGGATGTGTTTTCACCCACTGGGTGTTTTATTTCCTGCTGATGTAATAGCCTAACCGTACAGCTTGAAAGTTTTTGAACTTTGCGGGATAAAACAGATGTCAACTGTATATTTTTAAAGCGTGAATCTGTCTGTCTGTTTTTATTTATTCGTAAAACAATATTATTTTCTACTTGACAAGGTTAGTTTATATGGACATATATGTTATAATATAATAATAAAATCTGTTATATCCTTTGCTGCTGATAATTTGTGATGCTCATATAAATAAGGATGACGTAAAATGATTGAAAGCCAAAAATATGAAAAATCAACCAATACCTTCCCCAAAGCTTTGCATACCCCTCTTTGTGATTTTTTGGGGATAGAATTTCCAATATTTCAGGCAGGGATGGGGTACGTGGCATTTGGTACCCTGGCAGGTGAAGTCTCCAGAGCCGGGGGGCTTGGCGTTATTGGCGCTGCCTATATGTCTCCGGAAACCCTTTGCAGCGAAATAAACAGAGCAAGAAGTATTACAGATAAACCCTTTGCAGTGGATATTCTTTTTGGGTTGCCAAAGTCAGATGGCTCTGAAACTCAAACATACACAAAAGAGGTGGAAGATCATATCAGGGTTGTGCTGGAAGAAAAGGTACCCATTGTCGTTTCAGGACTCGGAAATCCTTCAGGCTTTATCAAAAAGGCCCATGACCAGGGTATCATTGTAATGTCGGTGGTGGGGAACACAAAGCAGGCCAAGCGCCTTGAAGCCGAGGGTGTCGATGTAATTATCGCTTCCGGCCATGAAGGTGGTGGCCATACCGGAAGAGTCGGGACTTCTGTGGTTGTTCCAAGTATAGTGGACAATGTCAAGCTTCCGGTTATTGCGGCAGGGGGTCTGGTGGATGGAAGGGGACTTGTGGCTGCATTATCCTTCGGGGCCCAGGGAATCTGGATGGGAACCAGGTTTGTTGCGACAGAGGAAGCTTCTGTTCATTTTAATTACAAAGAAAAAATAACTCAGATAAATGATGAAGGTACCGTTGTTACCAGAGCCCACAGCGGAAAATCGTGCAGGCTCATAAAAAACAATTTTACACAGTTGTGGGACGAAAAACAAGATGAGATACTCCCCTTTCCCACGCAATTATTGCAGGTTGGAAAACCCGCTTCTGACAAGGGCAGAATGGAAGGTAATGTGGAAAACGGGTCCTGTCCCGCTGGCCAGGGAGCCGCAAATATCAGTGAAATAAAAAAAGCAGGCCAGGTTGTTCGGGATATTATTGATGAAGCCTCTCATGTTCTGGAACGTCTAACTGCTGCTTCATAGAAGCTGTGAAATTTAAGTACAACGTAAATATCTGCAAAAAAAATAATTTTTATATTGTTTTTAGGTTCATCAGTGAAAATGTTTATCGGCCATACACTGCGCTTTGACACCTGATGGCCGGCTGTTATGACCAGCCCTGTTAAATCGTTAAAGCGATTCTGTGGGCCTGGTCAATGGCAGATAGTGCATCTCCAGGCTTATCCGCATCCCCGATTACAAAAAAATCATATTTTCCTTTTAATTCATCAGCCAGGGAATTGTCGGACATGGTACCGATTGCCCATACGATTGTGTTAATCCCTGAAATAAGACTTTTTTCTCCGTTTTTTTCAACCATTGCACCCTGGTCGCTTATCTCTATAAACTTTGTAAGTTTCATCAAGGTAACACCCTGGGTATTTAGCCTTTCCCTCAGATAAAACCTGCTTATGGGTCCCATATCCATGGCAAAATTTTTAAACTGTTCCACAACAGTTACTTTTTTTTTATGACAAGCCAAATAGCAGGCGGTCTCCAGGCCAACAGATCCCCCGCCGACAAGCAGAATATTATTCCCTGTATCAGCTTTATCACCAAGAACATCCCAGGCTGTTGCCGTTTTGATTGTGCTGTTTCCAGTATCAGGCACCACTGGAACCGATCCGGTGGCTATAATAATAAGATCCGGTGACAAACTGTTAATGGCTTTAATATCTGCCTTTTTTCCTAAAACAGTATCGACCTTTACCCGTTTTAGCTGATAGGAAAGATAATCTATCTCTTCTTGTATCTCTTTTTTGAAAGGGATTTTTGCAGCGAGATTGAGCTGTCCGCCAAGTTTATCCGATTTTTCAAACAAGGTAACAAAATGGCCTCTTTGAGCGGCAATTCTGGCGGCTTCCATCCCCGCTGGCCCTCCCCCTGCAACTAAAACCTTTTTTCCCCTTTTGACATGTTTAAGTATGAGTTCGGCTTCCCGCCCGGCCCGGGGATTTACCAGGCATGTCACAGAAGAATCCTTTCCATCATCTTTTCCCGGCAGAATTGTTCTGTTTATTCTGTCTATGCAACCCTGATTACAGGCTATACATTTTCTTATGTTTTGCAGGTCATTTTTTTTTGCTTTACCGGGAAGCTCAGGATCAGCAATCAGAGCTCTTCCCATGGCGATAATATCAGCCAGACCTTTTTCCAGAATTTCTTCGGCGAGTTCAGGATTATTTATTCTTCCTCCGGCCACAACAGGGACTTTTGCTATTTTTTTAATCTCTCCTGCCAGAGATGAATAAATTCCTCTTTTTTCCATCATTGGAGGAATGGTTGTTTTCAAGGCACCGTAAACCCCTGCTGAAACACTTATATAATCTGCTCCAGCCTCAACCAGATAAGGGACTACCCTTTTTGCGTCTTCAATAGTAATCCCTCCTTCTGCAAAATCATCTCCATTGATACGAATCCCCACAGTAAAGTTCTGCCCCAGTTTTAATTTTATCCGTGAAATAATTTCACAGGGAAATCTCGCCATATTTTCATGGGTTCCGCCATAGGAATCTTTTCTTTTATTTGAGTATCCGGATAAAAATTCACTAATCAGGTATCCGTGTGCTCCATGGATTTCAACAAGATCAAACCCTGCATCTTTTGCTCTTTGTGCAGAATCAGTGAATTGTCTAACCAGGCGGGCAATCTCTTTGATAGTTAATTCCCTCGGTATTTTACTGGAAATGCGGCATGGTATGGGTGAAGGTGCAACAAGCTCCTTGCCGGCAAAATCTGCTATTCCCTGGGACCCTGTATGAACAAACTGAATCCCTATTTTAGATCCGGCCGCTTTAACAGGTTTTGCCAGAGATTTTAGTTCTTCAAGGGAAATATCAGGATTTGAAGTAAGATCAGAAGTCAAAATTATCGGTAAGCCACTTTGAAAAATAATCAACCCTGCCCCGCCTTTAGCCCTGGCTACATGATAATCGATCATCCGTTGTGATATGGTGCCAAGGGGAGCTAAATTAGTGGAAATCGCAGGCATGATAATTCTGTTTTTTAAGGTTATAGATCCAATTGAAACAGGTTCAAATAATCGTTTAAACATATTTGCAGTTCCTTTTTAAGCCTTTTTCTATTTTATGCGGGCAGGATATTTTAATTCCGCTTTTCTGCCGTGGGTATATGACTTCAGGATTTTTGTAAAATATCCTCATAAATTTATCAGAGTACAATTTGTTATAATATAATATCCTTGGGAAAGATCAAGGGGAGAGAAGGGTCAAATCCTTATTCTTGATAAATGCCTTTTCCTCCGCCAAATAAAATTTATCATGGTCAGGCAATTACGCATACAATATCCAGGAGCCTTTTATCACGTTACCTGTCGAGGTAACGACGAGAGACAGAATATATACAGAGAGGATGTCGATTATCAGACGTTTCCTGGCAAATTAAAAG
>DAOWMW010000011.1 GCA_030642865.1 Desulfobacteraceae bacterium | reverse complement strand
GGTCAAGGAGTAACCCGTGTTGCTTCAGCAAACGCGGAAATAATGGAGAGGGCCATTACCATGGCCCATGAATCTTCACCCAGGATGGCTGCTTTAAAGCCCTATGAAAAACAAAATATTCTTTATGCCTGCGTGGAACAATTCAAAAAACGTTTTGATGAACTCGCCTTTTGCCTTTGTGTTGAAGCAGGAAAGCCGATAAAGGATGCTGAAGTAGAAGTCCTTCGTTTAATCGACACTTTTCGTGTGGCTGCCGAAGAAGCAGTCCGAATTGGGGGAAGAACAATCCCCATGGAAATCAGTCCCCGGGCCAAAGGCTACACAGGGATGACCCGGCGAGTACCAATAGGCCCATGTTCATTTATCAGCCCATTCAATTTTCCCCTTAATCTGATTGCCCACAAAATTGCCCCTGCCATTGCTGCAGGATGCCCCTTTGTACTAAAACCTGCCAGCAAAACACCTGTGAGTGCATTAATTACAGGGGAAATTCTGGCAGCCACGGATCTGCCCCAGGGAGCATTTTCCATTCTCCCTTCCACCAGAAAAATAGCAGATCAACTGGTTACAGACGATCGGTTCAAGCTTTTAAGCTTTACAGGTTCAGACTCTGTGGGGTGGGATCTTAAATCCAGAGCAGGGAAAAAAAAAGTTGTTCTGGAGCTTGGGGGTAATGCTGCATGCATTGTGGATGAAACAGCAGATATCAATGATGCAGCAAAACGATTAATCACAGGTATCTTTTATCAGTCCGGCCAAAGCTGTATCAGTGTGCAGCGTATTTTTGCCCATGAACAGATATATAACAGGCTGCGTGATCTTTTAGTAACCATGGCAAAAAACCTTAAAACCGGTGACCCCAGGGAGAGGGAAACTTTTATTGGCCCGATAATAAATGAAAAAGAGGCCAAACGTTTGCAATCCTGGATAAATGAAGCTGTTTCTGCAGGGGGAAAACTTTTATGCGGGAACCAGCGCAAAGGCTCCATGGTGACGGCAACATTGCTGGAAAATGTTCCTGCAGACCAGAAAATATGCACAGAGGAAGCCTTTGGTCCCGTTGCTGTAATCTCCAGATTCAATGATTTTGAACAGGCCATTGATGGGGTCAATAACAGCCGCTATGGATTGCAGGCTGGTATTTTTACAAAAGACCTTTATCGGGCAAAAAAAGCATGGGATACCCTGGATGTTGGGGGGGTTATTATAGGCGACATACCTTCCCTCCGGGTGGATCATATGCCCTATGGAGGTGTAAAAAATTCAGGTCTGGGACGGGAAGGCGTAGCCTATGCAATTGAAGATATGACAGAAATCAGATTGCTTGTTATCCGGGATTACAACTGATTTTAATTTACAAAACACTCTTTTTTAGATACTCTTGCGATGATTAAATCATTTTTTTACATGCAATACCCAAACCTGGTGACAAATAAATTATGCTCAACGACCTGGATAACGAAAGATACCAAAGGCAAATGTTAATCGATGGTTTTGGTATAAAAGGGCAGGAAAAATTAAAAAAGGCCAGGGTTCTTATTGCAGGCGCGGGAGGGCTTGGATCTCCCATTTCACTATACCTTACAGCAGCCGGAGTCGGGTTTTTACGCATTGTCGATTATGACCATATCTCTTTAAGTAATCTTAATCGCCAGATTCTGTATAAGGAGAGGGAAATAGGTGAAAAAAAAGCTCTCATCGCCAAAATAAGTCTCAATGGGCTAAACTCTGATACAAAAATAGAACCGGTGACTGAACCAGTAACCAGCGAAAATTTCTTTGCATTAACCAGGGACTGTGACCTTATTATCGATGCAATGGATAATTTTGCAGCACGGTATTTATTAAACAGAGCAGCTATTTTCCATGGTATCCCTTTCATCTATGGAGGAATCCATGGAATGGAAGGAGTTTTAACAACAATAATCCCCAGGGAGACCGCATGCCTGAGATGTATTATCAAAGAGGCTCCACCTCCTCTATCTCCAATTCCTGTTCTTGGAGCATTACCGGGTGTAATCGGCTCCATGCAGGCCATGGAGGCGGTGAAGATTATCACGGGAATTGGGAAACTTTTAACTGACAGACTCATCAGTTTTGATGGGGGTCTCATGCGGTTCAGGGAGATTAAAACAAAAAGAGACCCCCATTGTCCTGACTGTGGTTCATTATAAATGGATGATAAGGGTTCGCCACACTGATTCAGGCCATATCTACAACTCGTGATACTTGAATCAATGTAGCTGAATAGTTACAAAGGATAATAATAAAATTATGAAAACCTGCCTTGACTGTTTTCCATGTTTTTTAAATCAGACTTTAAATGTCGCAAGAATTATCACTGATGATATAAAAACACACCATGAGATCATGAAAAGGGTAATGGAAAAGCTGTTAAACATATCCTTTGATATGTCTCCCCCTGAGGTTTCCCAGATTGTATATGCCACCATAAGCGAAATTACTAAAATAAAAGACCCTTACTTCAAAGAAAAAAAAGAGCAAAACAAACGTGCAATGGGGCTTTACCAGGAACTAAAAGAAAAAATAAATAAATCTGAATCCCCTCTGTTCCTGGCCGCGCGGGTCGCCATTGCCGGGAATATCATCGATCTTGGAATAAACAGAAAAATGGGGGATATAAAAACAGAAATATTTTCTGCATTGGAGTCTCCCATGACAATAAATGATTTTCCAAAATTCCAGGAGAATCTGCAGCAGTCTAAACAGATACTTTATCTTGGAGATAATGCAGGTGAAATTGTTTTTGACAAACTTTTTATAGAAGAAATAAAAAAACAGGGAAATCCAGGGGTCATTTTTGTGGTCAGGGGCGGACCCATAATAAATGACGCCACCATGGATGATGCCAAATTTGCAGGGATGGAAGAAGTAGCCGAAGTAATAGATAATGGATTCAATGCTCCAGGGACAATATTATCAAAAACTTCCAGTATAATATCAGATCTGTTTGCCAAATCAGATATAGTTATCTCCAAGGGGCAGGGAAACTATGAATCTTTAAGTGAAGAACAAAAAAATATTTTTTTCCTCCTAAAGGCAAAGTGTAAAATGGTAGCTAAAGAGCTTGGTGTAAATGTTGGTGATGCCATATTCAAACACCAGAAACAGGATAGTATATGAACATAGTAATTCTGGAACACCCCAGGGTAAGATCTGAAAAACATTTTAATGATATAGCAAACTCCCCCCTGTGGTCATGTTTGCTGGCAGGCTATGCAGCTTCAGCACTGGTAAATGCGGGGCATACCCCCCTGATCATGGAGGCTGCTGACAATGGCTGGAGTTTTGACAAAACAAAAAAGGAGATTCTGGCAATCTCTCCCCCGCTCCTTTGTATAAATGGTGTCTATTTCTGGGAGCATACTCAAAAACTCTTCGATCTTGTATTGGACTTAAGGGGAAAGGGATACAAGGGGCATATCAATTTTTTCGGTTTTTTCCCTACTCTGGCTTCAAAACTCATTTTAAACAAAGTTCCAGATGTTGACTCCATTGCCCTGGGAGAACCTGAAGCGACCCTGGTGGACCTGGCTGATTCCATTACCAATGGAGGAGATTTTAAGCAGATCAGGGGAATCGCCGGAATTGATAAAAAAAACGGGTTTACAGAAAACAGGCGGCCCCCCGAAAAAAATCCTGACGAAATCCCCTTTCCCCTTCGCAGTCTGAAACCAGGAGATACAGCAAATATCCTGGCAAGCAGGGGGTGCTATAATCATTGCAGTTTTTGTCCGATTCCTTCTTTTTATAATCAGGGGCCCCTCTGGAGGGGGAGAAGCCCGGAAAACATCGCTGAAGAAATAAGAGAACTGCATAATATGGGGATAACCGACTTTTATTTTGTGGATCCCAATCTCATTGGACCGGGTAAAAAAGGGAAAGAGCGGATAAAAAAACTGGCAGAATTGATCATGCCCCTTAAGATCAGCTTTGGCATGGAAACAAGAGCCGACGATCTGGATACAGCAACAATGGAAAAGCTGGCCAACGCAGGACTCAAAAGCCTTCTCATTGGAATAGAGAGTGGTTCATCTGCGCTGTTGAACCTCCTTGACAAGAGTTCTTCCACAAATCAGAGCGAAAAAGCCATATCAATTTGCCGCGATGCGGGTATAGAGCCTGAAATCGGTTTTTTAATGTTTGTCCCGGACAGTTCCATTGGAGACCTTGAAAATAACATCTCTTTTTTGAAAAAAAACAGGCTTTTAGACAGACTCGAAAGAACCGTAAACCTGCTCTCCCATTATCAGATAGTTATGATGGGAACCAGCGGTTATAACAATTTTGCCGATGAAGCCAGGCTTGTAAAATCAGACCCCTGGGGGTTTGAGTATGAAATTTTATTTAAAAGCAAAAAGGTTAAATGGGTAAGGGACCTGGTTATCAATACATGCAGGCATCTTCTGCGCTGTATGTCTGATCCCGAATCCCCTGTTTTCTGGCGCAAAGCAGAGAATGAAAAAAAGTTTTCCCTTATTAACAACTGGATCGTGGAAATGTTCGAGAACCTGCTTGTCACTGCAAAAAATACGGATGATCTTACTGATCCAGAATCTTTAAAGATAAAACTTATAAAATATTTAAATCGAGAAATAAAATTATAGCTGGATTTTTTAAAGATCAAAAACTTTCAAGCTGTGGGGTTAGCCTTTAGCAGTTAGCCAAAATGATCAATGGATGTTTTGCTGTAGATTTTCGAGCGAACCCTTACCCCCGGCTGAATCCATTAAGATTATGTTTAATTTTGGAATCTATTTTTTTAAGGGTTATTTTGGAAACACCAGCAGTTTCAGCATGGGTTTGAAAATTATTTGCAGCATCATAAACTTGATCAACCATCAGATTAATATCCTTTTTATTTATGCCGTTCTTCTTCCCCACATTATAGATATCTGCTTTCCCCGGAGCCTTTCCTTCGCCCAAAACTGTCATTGAATGTTCACCTCCGGGGCCTGGTGAATAAATCAAATCGTAAGCCGGTGATAATGACCATTCGCCCTCATGATTCATAATAAACGTAAAATTTTTTACATGGTCATCCCGGTTGTTTACAAAAACATTAAAGACCATTTGTCTGAATGCACGGAGTAAATCATTATGGTTTTTTGTTAAATTTATTACCAGTTTAAAAAAATTATCGTAATCCTGGGATGGGAGCCTGAAATTTGAATGTATCAAATTACCAAAAGTATGAACATGAAAGCGGTGGTTATCTCTCCTGTCAAATCGTTTTATGCCGAAAAACTGATCTCCCTCTGGTGTATTAAAAAGACACGTTTCTGTCATCTTTATACCTGCGTCCCGCGCCATCAAAGAATAGGCATACTCAACCGGGCCTGCATCGGAAAAATCATTTTGAGCAGCAAATTTAATTATCCAGTGTTCAAAGGGTTCTAAAAGATCAGTTTCACCGGAAACCATCTTTTCATTAAAAACCCCCACAAGTACTTTTGGCCTGGCCCCGCCTGGGCTCCCTCCAGCATTCATAAGTTGCGGCAATACAATATCAATATTACCAGACAGAATATCATATGACTGCTTTGACAAATTGTGCAAATCAAATGGGCTGCTATCGCTGATCTTGAGATCCAGAGCCGGCTCATATATCAAAGCTCCCATGGTCTTCTCACCAAGAAATGCCAGCCGGTCTAAAACAGATAAGGTCCCAATGTCATACCCCCTCTTTCTCAGGAAGCGATCCATCAGCAATAAACCCCAGCCATCAGGCATTGAATCATCAAACAGACCAAAAACAGGACCAAAATCCCTCTCTTTATGTTCAAAAAGTTCATGTTTAAGAGGAAGCTTGTATGGAGACAGCCACAGGTCTTTTCCTATAAAATCCTGATCATATTGAAAATAGATTTGTTTTTTGTCCTGGGCAAGCTCTCCGACAAGAATAATTGTTTCAGGATTAAAGCGCAATAAAACGTTTAATCGAATCAAATTGAGCCTCTTTTGGGAAGTTTTTCCTTTCGCTTTTCAAGATCATTAATTGATTTAGCAATTAAGGGTTGAAGTAATTCGTCCATTTCGTCAAGGCGACCAAGTGCCAGGAGTAATTTTAAAAAACTTTCCAGCGAAACCCTGGATTCTTGCTCAAACCGCCGCAGAGAAGCCTGGGAAACACCGGCTCTTTCAGCCAGGGTTGAACGTTTCCATTTTTTTTGCAAACGCAGGTTTTTCACTCGCTTTGCCAGAGTTTGCAAAACCTCGCCTGTCGTTTTTAGCTCAAAATTCATATTATTTCTTAGGATTGTGGATGAAATAAATTCACGATCATTAAAGACCATATATGTCTATTAATAGTCTGAATACTATTATAATGAATAATATATTATCAATAAGATTTGGTATAAGAGGCTCAGACATTAATCATCTGTTTTAAGGCTTTGATAATCTGTTTTCCCTGTCCCTAAAACCGGTATTGAATCAAGCTTCACAACACGCCGAACATTATGAAGGGGCGAGAGTCCTCCATCACGAATCTGCTGATTAACCACGCTTCTTTTTACATTGATAGTTGTAAAAAGTATAATTTCAGGAAACTCTTCATTCCCGGCCGCCGCTATGGCAATTGTTTGCCCATCCTGATCTTCAGAAGCATAATGGGGCAGTAAAACATTTTCAATGGCAGGAAGGGAAATCATCTCCCCCCCAAGCTTGATAAAACGTTTTAACCGGCCGCAAAAGGTGAGGATATTATCATGGTCTTCCTTAACCAGATCACCTGTTTTATACCACTTTTTACCTTCAAAATCAACAAAAGGGGAGTCCCCTTCATAGTGCAGGTATCCCTTAAATATACTCGGCCCCCGAACCAGAAGCATACCCTGTTCTCCCTGGAAAACCCTTTGTTTTATTTCAAGATCTGTCACTGCATAATCAACAGAATCGACAACCTTTCCTATTGTATAAGGTTTTGAATTTTCAGGACGATTACAGGAAACAACAGGGGAACATTCTGTAATTCCATATCCCTCCAGAATTTTTAGATCAGGGGAAGAACCAGCCAATGCCCCATATACAGATTCAGGGCACTTTTCCGCACCTGAAAAGGCCATTTTCAAACTGGCAAGCTCCCCAGGGGCTGCTCCCCTCACAATTCCATTTAAAAATGCAGGTGTACCCACAAGTATGGTCACCTTGTATGAATCTATGAGCATGGCAAGGATATGAGCCTCGGTGGGGTTAGTATGATAAACAGCCCTTATTCCGGTGCATAATGGTAACAGGAGGGTTGCTGTCAGACCGAATGAATGAAAAGGGGGGAGTATCCCCATGAGTCTATCTTCTGTACGTAAAGACAAACCCTTTACAATATCAGACAGATTGGCAAGAATATTACCATGGGACAAAGGGACAGCCTTTGGCATATTTTCTGATCCACTGGTGAAAAGGATAACCGCAGTTTCAGAACAATCTGTTTTCCTTAAAAAATTGCAGGATGTATAACTTCTGGCCAGTGCGAAAAATTTTTGAAAAAGGGTCAGCCCCCCACCCATATCCTCGATAAAAATAAATCGATCCTTTATAAAATCTGTCTCAACCCCCCTCTCTCCCAAAAGGTTCACCAGACTTCGGGCTGTCAAAATATGGTTAACACCGGCAAGTTTAAGACAATGGCGCAAATTCCGCTCTCCAACAGTCCAATTAATCATCACAGGAATTTTTCCGGCAAACTGCACTGCAAGGTACAGGGTGGAAGCCCCCACAGAGGCCGGCAGCATAATTCCTATGTTCGGGGCAGAGAGCTTTTCTATTAAAGGTTTTAGGGCCAACAGGCCAGTAACAAGCTGCCTGTATGTTTTGGTCCCTGAAGTCTGATCTGCAATTATCACGCTGTTCGGGGTTTTGAGGAACTGTTTTAAAAAAACTTCGGGGATTGTCTCACCGTCATGAACCATTGCAGGCCCTGAATTATTTCCATGAACAAACCACTGGTCGGAAACAGGCTTTAAACGGGATTTGTTTGATGATATAACCTGCCCCGAGGCCCCAAGGAGGCAGTCGGAAACTGTTACCAGGGAATCGGAATCCCCATGGGGAAAACCGAACTCCTGGCCGATCCAGATTATAAGTTCAGCACGGGCAAGGCTGTCCAGGCCAAGGTCCCGGGCAAGAAGATCATCTTTTTTTATATCATCTATGCCGGAAACTTCCCTGAGTTTATTCATCACAATTTTCCGGGTTGCACCAGGGACATTCCCCAGGTTCTCGCCAATTTTTTTCAACTCAGGCTCAGGGAGGATGGAAACGCCCCCCCTTTCCCAGATGGTATAAGGGACGTATATGCATAAAGAGGCATCTTTATTATAAAATTTTTCCAGATACCCGTTTATTTCAGAACGACCGCTGTTTTTGGGAAAATCATCAGGCTCATGCAGTTTTATTGTAACCCTGCGCCGCGGCCCGAAAAAAAATCCATTTAGCAAAACAGACTTGATTACCCTGTAAATAACCTTTTCAAGAACAGGCCGCTGGCCGCTTCCATAACTAAAACTGCTTCCCCATAACCCTGAAGTCTTGACAAGGACAACCCGCACGTCAGGAGCAAGGGCTAATATTGATTCCACACCACTGGCGGCTCCAAGATCTTCAAACCTGCTGTGGGAAAGATGGCCCCCCGGATAAATGAGTATATTATCACCAAGTTTCAATGCAGTGGCAGCTATATTTAAAACATTTTTTATTAAAACCCCTCCCTTTGCTCCGGCTGTAACTGTATCAGGAATGGCAAGTGTTTGAACTGCTCTGGCCAGATTTCTTATGAGAAACCTGTTAATCTGCGCTTCATCTGCAACAGGTCTGGGGCTAAACTGTTTACCAAGGAAGGTGTTTAGAATTACAGGATCTATTAATGCAGGATGATTAGGTAAAAACAATATACCTGTTCTTCCTTTTTCGACAATTTCATCGACCCCTTCAACAGTTATTCTGTACCTTAACCATAGAAAAAATTTTATTATTATACGGATAATTGCCATTTATGCTTAAACTCGATAATATAGTTACTGAAAAAACAAAATTAAAAAAGGATTCATCAAAATTCAATGCTCCCTGGAGTTCTTGGAAAAGGTATTACATCCCGTATGTTAGCCACCCCTGTCACCAGCATCATCAATCGCTCAAATCCGAGGCCAAAACCGCTGTGGGGAACAGTTCCGTACTTCCTGGAATCTATATACCACCAGTACTTTTTTTCATCGAGGTTCATCTCCACCATCCGCTTTTTCAGAGTACCCGCCCTTTCTTCCCTCTGACTCCCCCCAATTATCTCCCCTATTCCAGGAACCAGAAGATCCATTGCAGCCACTGTCCTGTTATCATTGTTCAACCTCATGTAAAAAGGTTTTATCTCCTTTGGATAATTATATATTATAACAGGCTTTTTAAAATATTTTTCTGTCAGGTAACGTTCATGTTCCGATTGCAGATCACTCCCAAAGGCCACTTTAAACTCAAAGGAAACACCAGACTTGCATAATATATTAACAGCCTCTTCATATGTAATTCTAATAAATGGAGAAGATAGAATATTATCAAAAACAGTCAGCAATTCCTTATTAACAAATTTCGCAAAAAGGGTGATATCCTCCATGCATTCATCCATGGCACAGGCGACAAGGAACTGAACAAGCTCCTCAGCCAGATCCATATCTTCTTCAAGATCGCAAAACGCCATTTCCGGTTCAACCATCCAGAATTCCGCCACATGTCTGCTTGTATTAGAATTTTCAGCCCTGAATGTGGGACCAAAAGTATATACATCCCCAAGAGCAAGGGCAAACATTTCAGCAGACAACTGACCTGACACAGTAAGGCTGGCCTCCTGGCCAAAAAAATCCTGGGAATAATCGATTATGCCGCCGGAAACAGGAATCTCCCCAGGGTTCAATGCAGTGACCCTGAACATATCACCAGCACCCTCACAATCAGAACCGGTAATAATCGGTGAATGAAGGTATCTAAACCCCTTATCCCTGAAAAACTTATGTATTGCAAAGGAGAGTTCTGACCTTATTCGGAAAACGGCCCCATATTTATTTGTTCTTGGTCTCAAATGTGCTATTCCCCTGAGGAAATCATCGGTATGACGCTTTTTCTGCAGGGGGTAAGCCCCGTCTGCCACACTTACTATGGTTACATTTTCTGCCAGAACTTCCCATTTCTGGCCCTTTCCCTGGGATGGTGCAAGGCTACCCCTGATTTCCAGGGCAGATCCCGTGGTGAGTGCTGTGATTTCAGCATAATTATCAAGGGAAGAATCGGCTATAACCTGTAGATTAGCAAGGGATGACCCATCATTTAGCTCCAAAAACGAAAAAGTCTTTGAGTCCCGTTTTGTCCTTACCCACCCTTTAAGAAGAATCTTATCAATTGGAGCCTCTGCCCGCAGAAGTTCCAATACTTTTGTTCGCTTTATCATTATTAAACCCTTTTACTAGAAGGGCCCCCTGAATGAGTACCCTTAAATAAGTATAAGACAACCCTAATAAGTATAAGACAACCCTGCATTACACGATGACAGTTAAATATCAATGCCCTGTGTAAGGAAAAAAGGCAGCGTCCTGAAATTCATTTAACCCCCCGGAGAAAGCCCATTATTTTACGCTGCAGATCTATATAAAATCAAAAAAAAATTTTCTTTTTATTAAAAGCTAACTGCTAACCGCACAGCTATAAATTTTTCAGGAATAAGTATTTGACATATAGCATACCATTCGGATACGTTCCGGTAAAGGGGTATGAATATGGCCTGATATTTTATAGCTGAGTAGTTACTTTCATTTAAACTAAATTTATAACAGGAAAAATAAAAAAATGCGAAAAACAAAACTATTCTGGTGCTTGCTTTTTATAATATTCTTCTACTGTGGGGTATCTTGTCCGGCGTATGCGGATCTTTACTGGGAAACCGAAATGATAACAAAGGGAATCCCCAAAGGGATGCCCAGCAATATGCCAGCGGCAATCCTCAAACAATTCAATAAAACAATAACTGTTAAAAATTATCTCACGCCCGCAGCTTCGCGCACAGAATTTGGAAATTCCATAATGATAATAGATTATGAAGCCATGGCCATACTCCACCTGAATACTGAAAACAAGACCTATAGAAAAGTGGACGTGAAGATGCTGGCAAAGAATACTGCCCATTCTGAAAAAATGCCTGAAATAAAGTTTGTCCCAGCAGGTGAAACAAAAAAAATAGATGGGTATAAGTGTAAAAGGTATACCGTGGCAATCATGGGTACCGTAAGCGAATTCTGGTTATCCAAAGATGTTAAGGAGCTTGAGGAATTCAAGAAGCTTGGTAAAAAACTGGAAAAAATTACCAAAACCAACAGAGCCATGAAGCAGATGCATCCTGCGGGAATGAGCAGTCTTATGGATGGATTCCCTGTTCAGACGGGAATGGATATGATGGGGATAAAAACAACAACCACCTTAAAAAAGATAAATAAAAAAAAATTAAGCAGGGACCTCTTCATAATACCTGAAGGATACAGCCTGATGGCTGCCCCCCTGTAATTTTTTGTTTCGCTTATTCCATGGATTGCCAGGTATAGGCCTATGATAATAATTTGGGGAAAGCCTGGGGGAGAACAGGTATTATATACCTTGGACGACCAATACGCATTGACATTATTTATGTGACAATCTATAGTCCTCTTTCAAAGATTAAAATGTTTATCCCCCCCCCCAGAATCTGTTATAATCAATAAATTTAAAATCAATACTTTATAGGTCGGAGGCGTTTATTCCATGACGTATATTAAAAAAAAACCTGGATTTTTTTTGATTTATACCTGTTTTTCCCTTTTATTCATGTTGTTTTTTTTAAATAATCCATTGGGAGCTGCAGAAAACAATTCCTTTAAACTTCTTACGCAAAGGCTTATTGACGATGGCTTTGACAAGGTCATGATTAATAAAATTTACAATAATCCTGAAATGAACTTTAATTCAAAAAGTGTTTCCCGTTTTTTTATGCACAACGAGTCAAAATTAAATTATGGAAGATTCACCTCTTCAGAATTAATTTCCAATGCTCAGGAATACCAAAAAAAATATGCAAAAGACCTTCTTATGGCTGAACAAGAGTATGGTGTTGACAAAAATATTATTACAGCCATAATATTAGTTGAGACCAGGCTTGGAAAATATACTGGGAAAAGTGTGGTCTTCACCACCCTTTCAACAATGGCAGCCCTGACTGACCCCCTGGCAAAAAAAAAATTATGGGAGGATATGCCCCAAAAAAACAGGCTGTCAAGGGATGCTTTTAATAAAAAAGTAAAAAAAAGATCCAATTGGGCATATAATGAACTCAAGGCATTTATAAAATATACAGCCAGGGAAAATATCCCCCCATTTAAGGTAAAAGGGTCCTATGCCGGGGCCATGGGGTTGGCTCAATTCATGCCGAGCAATATTCTTGCCCTTGCAGTTGATGGAAATTCCGACGGCAGAGTAGACCTGTTCAATCATACCGATGCCATATGCAGCATTGCAAATTTCTTGAAGCGTTACGGCTGGCACCCTGAAATTAATCGTAAGCAGGCTGCAAAAGTTATATATTACTACAACCACAGCAAATACTATGTAAATACGATTTTAGACATTGCAGATATTTTAAAAAAAACGTAACTATTCAGCCAATATCTACTACAACAGGCTGATTAGGATTGGGGATGAAATAAATCACAAAAATAACCTCCCAAGAAATGATATAATAATGAGTATTAATGAAATTCTTGTTTTTCTCGGTTTTTGTATTCCGTTTTTCTTATTGACCATATGGGCAGTTGTAAACGCTGCGCAAAAAGATTTTGATTCCATGGAAAAAAAAATCATGTGGGTTATTATAGCTTCAATCCCTTTTATAGGATTTTTATTATACCTGGCCGTGGGATTTAGAAAGGGTAAAAAAAATAATTGACAAAACACCAGGTTTTTTATACCCTGACAAGGTTTTTATAGTGGTCCCATCGTCTAGCGGTTAGGACGCCGGCCTCTCACGCCGGTAACGGGGGTTCGATTCCCCCTGGGATCACCAGTAATATCCCCCATACAAGATTCTCCCACCTTAGGGTTCGCCCAAAAATAAATTGGCAATTTTAAGTGTTGAGGCGCCTGCCTGGCAAGGCGCGAAAGCGTAGGAATATCAGGATATTTATACGGTTTCGTAACGC
>DAOWMW010000245.1 GCA_030642865.1 Desulfobacteraceae bacterium | reverse complement strand
GTCAGGCAGGCGCCTCAACACTTAAAATTGCCAATTTATTTTCGAGCGAACCCTAAGGGCTCGCTCAAAAATAACTTTACATTTTAACAATCGATGCGCCCTGTCTGACTGCGCTGCAAAAGCGTAGAAATATTTTGATATTTCTATGTTTTCGCGTCTTACCAGGCAAGTCCTTCAACACTTAAAACTGCGAACTTATTTTAGTACGAACCCCAGGGGAACTTCCAAAAAATAATATACCCATCCTGATGATATGGGTATATTATTTTCTTCCAGTTTCCCCTATAGTACCCAAAGAGAAACTATCAGTTTTTCTTCGGGTACCAAATAATATATGAGTATTCTTCAGCAAAGACTATTTTGGCATAAATGTTTTAACCTGATTTTATATAAACAGAACCTTTTAAAACCTTATAAATTATGACTATACTTCCTGATATAGTATTAGATGCTTTAGCTGAATCTACTTCTGTTACCATGGCTTCCACCGTTGACAGCCAGGGAAAGCCCAATACAGTGGTGATATCAACCATTGCAGTTGTCGACCTTGAAACCCTGGCTTTTGCCGATGCCTGTCTCGGCAAAACCAAGGTGAATTTAAAGGAGACCGGAAAACTTACAGTAACAGTTGTAACAAGTCAAGGCACAGCTCATCAGATACAATGTACATTTGTCCACTTTGATAATAAAACACCTTTGTTTGACACGTGGCATGAGGCTGTTTGGCAAAAAATGAGCATACAGATCAAAGGAGTGGGAATTGCCAAAGTTGACAATGTCTCCACCGCAAACTTATAGTCCATTATTAAAAGAAAAAAAGATAAAAACAGATGAAAATCCCAGATGATGTTAGAGAAATCCTCAAGGATTCAGCAACCGTCAAGATGATCAGCACAGTCGATTCCCACCTTGACATCAGCCTGGAAAGGGTAAAGTATGTGGAAATACTTGATGATGACATTATCCTTCTTCCATATTTTAATGAAAAAAATAACACTTTAAAAAATATTCAACAAAACAATGCTATCTCCCTGGCAGTATTGCGACCTCCCATTATTGCTTTTAAATTAAACGGGTTTTTTAAACAGATTGATAAAACAGAGAAATATTTTAATCCAGCCCCCGCTAATCAAGTAGTATTGGGGGTCATAAAAATTAAAATTTTTGAAATTTATGCGTTAACAATGGCTATTTCAGGTGATAAAATTGCCTGATTATCCACTCTTTTCATATACTAAATGCCCCCTTCCTTCCACTGTTAATGACTTACTTTTCTGGAGGTAATAAAATGGCTGAGAAATGTCTAATTACAAACGTGCAACGATATTCAATCAACGATGGACCAGGCATACGAACCCTCGTTGTTACCATGGGCTGTAATCTCAAATGCCTGTGGTGTCATAATCCTGAAACCATAAGCGGAAAAAATGAACTATACTGGAGAACAACTCTTTGTGTGCAGTGTGGTCTATGCATAGAGGCGTGTCCCCAGGATGCGATATTACCGCCAATACCTGTGGAAGAGGCAAGGGAAGAAGGAAGTACATATCACAAAATCGACAGAACAAAATGTGATCTCTGCATGAAGTGTGTTGACGCGTGTATTTATGATGCCCTTGCACCTGCGGGGTCTTACCTGACTACTGACGAAGTACTCGATGAAGTTGAAAGAGACAAGCCGTTTTACAAAAATTCCGGCGGCGGGATGACCATAGGTGGCGGAGAACCGACAACACATATAAAATTTCTCATGGAGCTTCTGGTTAAAGGGAAAGAAAGAGGTCTTCATATCTGTCTTGACACCAACGGCTTTTCACCCTGGAGTTCATATGAAAAGACTATTCCGTATGTTGATCTTTACTTACTGGATTTTAAAAATATGGATACAAAAAAACATGCTAAAGCAACCGGGGCAGGAAATGAAAAGATCCTTGAAAATGTAAGGAAGCTTTCTGAAAAAGGATGCAAAATCAGGGGAAGAGTTCCTGTTATATATGATTTTAACGATAATGATGAAAATTTTGAGCAGCTTGCAGAATTTATCAACAGCCTTCCTAACCCCATAGAAGGAATTGACCTTCTCCCTTTTCATAACTGGTGTCAGAATAAATACAAATGGCTTGGGCTGGACTGGCCACTGGAAGATGAAGAGAGTATGGACCCCATGGAAGTAGAAGGGTTTCAGGAGATTATTGCTTCCCGGGGGATTCCCTGTACCATAGGTGGATGATTTAAAATCGATGCACCTCCCCATGCCATGGAGATAATTATTTGCCTTTAATCACTAAATAGTGTTCAATGGAAAAAGACAGTTTTCCTTTAGGGTTGGGGATGAAATAAATTATCCATAATTGCGCCGGGCTTGTGGTCGTTTTCAAGGCGCATCAATGGTTGCATACTCGGAGCATTTTGGGCTAACTGCTAAAGGCTAACCGCACAGCTTGAATAATTTTACGTTTATCATTCTTAGGATTGGGGATGAAATAAATTCACGATCCTTAACATGTTCTAATGGAGAAAAACAGCATGGCTCAGGACACATCATTATCAGATATTCTCATCCCGGAAAAAGATCCCCATTATTTTTTATCGACTGAAATTTCATCCAATCTTAACAGATTTAACGTATTGTCCAAAGAATTTCCCACCAATCTCCTTGTCGTTGGCAAACAGGGCTGCGGGAAATCGACGCTGGTAAGACAATTCGCAGCACGGCATAATCGGCCACTTGCTACATTTCAGGTGGGGATCCTTTCCGAACCTGGTCAGCTTTTCGGGGAACTTCGACTAAAAGACGGAGAAACATATTACCAGCAGTTTCTTTTTCCCCAGGCCATAGCCACACCAAACTGCGTAATCCACCTGGAAGAAATAAACCGGCCGGAACATCCCAAAGCTTTAAATATGCTCTTTTCCATTTTAAGTGACGACCGCCAGGCATGGCTTGACGATCTAGGCAATATTGAAGTCGCAGATGG
>DAOWMW010000017.1 GCA_030642865.1 Desulfobacteraceae bacterium | reverse complement strand
TGTCTTTTTACCGCGCCACCCTGCAAGAAGACGTTCGTGCAGCAATACAGCATAAACAAGCCATGTAATTATCGACCATACTTCTTTTGGATCCCAGCTCCAAAACCTGCCCCATGCCAGTTTCGCGTAGACAATTCCTGCGGCAAGTCCGATACTGGTAAAGGTAAATCCGAAGACTATCGACGCATATCCTGCGCTATCGAGCATCTCTAAAGAGGGGAGCCTTTTTAGAAAAAATCTATATTTTTTTGTTTCTATAGCATGTTCCTGGAGAAGATACAAAACACCTATTCCGCAGGCCAGGGTAAATGCAGATTCACCAATAAAAATTGTAATTATATGTAATACCAGCCAAAAATTTTTAAAAAGAGTATTAACCGTCGTTACTTCGGAGGGGAAACAGCTCCCGGCGGCAGTTATAAGAGTAACAAGGGGAGCTGTATATATTCCAAGAATTTTAAGATTATATTTTTTTTGAAACAGGAGAAAAACACCTGCAATGGTCCACCCTGTAAAAACAAGTGTCTGACCAAGATTCAAAACCGGAATCACCCCCAAAGTTTTAAACCCGGAAAGAATATTAAAAGAATGGAACAAAAAACCGGCAGCAAAAAGATAATAGCCTGTTTTTTGTAAATTATCTTTTTGAAGAAAAAAATAAAAAAAATACCCTGTCATACTTAAAGTATAAAATAGAATTGCACCCAGGATTATAAAATTCATTCCCCATCCCCAAGATTTTTGAAGAGCTGCAAAAAGTTATATTAATGTGTCCAGCTTGTACTCACTTCCAAAAAGCTCTTCAAGCAAAAGGTCAATATTGTCTCTTTCTTTTTCCCTGATCATTTCAACCAGACCTTTATCGAGGGCTGTACTGAAAAGTTTTTTATGCATTTTGGGATCATTACTTTTTTTTAATAATTTTCTGCGGATACTTCCCATCAACTGCAAAAGGACAACATACTCTTCTCCAAATTTATTTTCAAGTTCCTTTCTCAGTTTTTTTGCAAGAGCCGGGCTTTTTCCCGAAGTTGAAACTGCAATTAGCAGGTCCCCCCTATCCACAACAGCGGGAAGAATAAAAGTGGAATCTTTTGGGCTGTCAGCAACATTGCACAACAGATTCTGCTCTTTTGCCGTGGCAGCAATTTTAGAATTAAGAAGATTATTATCCGTGGCTGCAATCACCAGAAAAATTCCATTTAAATCTTTATTTTCAAACCTGCGCTTTTTTAATATAATGGCACCCTTCTGCCATAAGTCATTTAAAGCCTTTGTTACATCAGGGCTTACAACTGTAACAATTGCACCACATTTAAGAAGGGTCTTAACCTTTCGTGCGGCCACACCTCCCCCCCCTGTAACCATGCATTTTTTTTGGCGTATATCGAGATTTACAGGATAATATTTCATGTAATATATCTGATTAATAACACCCCGGGCATCACCCCGGGACCTGTCCATTACCAAAATTAAAAACAAGCCCCAAAAATTATTTTATACCAAATTTATCAGGGGGTATTTCCTGAATTGTTTTCTTGAATTCATCAATTTACTGCTTAACAGCAGATCCATAAAGCGTTTTCCTCCAGAATTGCAAGGCTTGTAAGAGAGAGGTAACGCTTACCAGGTATCCATTCACAATCGATAATCAATCACCACAGGCTCCCGCACAATAAGCTCAATTGCATCCATGGCTGTTCTTGCAGCTTCAGGAAATGTCTCCGAAAGTGCTCCTATATGCCTTAAATTATCTGCTGTTCTTAAAATCAGCATGGCAAGATTTCCCTCCTGCATTTTGGATATTAAAATGACATCTTCCCAGGATTTTCCCATGGCCCAATGATAAACCACAACAGCCGGAAGTAAAAATAGAGATCTGGTGGCAAACTTTCGTTTTGCCATCTCCTGTGTGAAATGAACAAGATTATTATTTACAATATCAAAGGCCTCCAGAAGGTTTTCAGGGATTAATTCCTCTTTTACTGCATCATTAAATTCCCTCTCATTGACAAATGATGCAAATATAGCAGCAAGAAGGGGGGGATCTGACTGGGGCAAAATATTCAATCTAAAGCATTCAGCTATCATAAGGGGCTGGTCAACTCTTAATTTTGATGCCCATTTACCATCGGATGTCAGTTCACCGGTTTTTTCAGCATACCTCTTATGTATCAAAAAATCGAGATGCCTTGTAAAATCTTTATTCAGATGCTTATACCCGTATTTTACTATTTCCTGATCAGATTTTTTCTTCCTCGACCTTTTAATCAGCCAGGCCAGAAACGATCTTTCCAAAAGCTCTTCAATCTGCTTTGGCTTATGGGATAAAAGAAGGTTTAAAATCATTGAAAAATCGATTCTGATCTGGCTTAAAACATCCGTCGGATGAGATGATACAAGCTTTGCAATAAGATTTATATTCATGAATTTTCCGGGAACATTAACAGCAAACCCTATATTATCCATCCCCCTTCTCCCTGCTCTCCCCGTCATCTGATGGAATTCAGTGGGATTAAGGGGGACAAAATCCTTTCCGTTGAACCTGTCTGAATTGAATATGAGAATAGATCTGGCAGGGAAATTAACACCCGCCGCCACCGTTGACGTGGCAAAAACAGCTTCAAGGAGCCCCTTTGACATAAGAGCTTCCAAAACTATTTTCCACAAGGGAAGCTGCCCGCTGTGGTGGGCGCCCACACCCCTGTTCTTAAGGTACTTCATCTGCCGGTGCTCTGCAATATGCTTTTGTTTTGATATTATTTCATCTATTTCCCTGGACAAAAAGTCTTTTTTTTCTTTTGATAAAGTCTCTGTGCACCGGGTAAGGGCATTATCGCAATCAGCCCGGGATTTAAGAAAAAATATCGCAGGAAGAAGATCATACTCCCTTAAAACTTTTATAATCTCCCCAAAGGGGGGGAGTTTATAGGCCGGAGCCAGCAATGGGGGATGCTTGCTGTCCATATAGGCCAGAACCTTTTTATGAATCTTTGCCTTTGCTTTGGCTCCTGCCAAAAGGGGGTAAAGTTTCCCTGAAGGGTGAAAAAAAAGTGGAATCAGGGGAACAGGTCTTTGGGTCTCTTCTATAATAAAACATTCCTTTGATCGTATCGACTTTAGCCACCTGGCTATATGCCTTCCGTTTCCGATTGTAGCAGAAAGAAGAAGAAGGGAAATTCTGGTGGGGAGATATATCATTATCTCTTCCCATACAACCCCCCTTTCAGAATCCCCCAGAAAATGAGCTTCATCCAAAATCACCAGTTCGGCATCCAGACTTTTGCCATGGTGCATGGCATCATAAAGCTGGTTACGCAAAATTTCAGTGGTTCCGGTAATTAACGGAGCATTCTGGTTCTCTTTTCTGTCCCCTGTTAATATTCCGACATTTTCAGCCCCAAAACTATTTGAAAATTCAATATACTTGGCATTTGTCAAAGCTTTCAAGGGAGACGCATACCAGATCCTCCCTTCTTCGGCCAATACTCTTTTAATGGCCTGCTCTGCTATCCAGGTTTTTCCGGCACCTGTGGGAGCAGTAACAAGACAATCCGATGTTTCAATGGCTAAAACAGCCTCAACTTGAAAAGTATCCGGCTTAAATTTTCTTTTTTCAGGAACACCTATTTGCGCAAAAACTTTTTTTAACGAAGGATCAGCCCCTGGTTTAATCTGGGCAACAACAAAATTCTGTTTTGCTTTTGGTTTTTTTTTTCTCCCCCCCTTATAACGGGGAGGCTGTTTTTTATGATTCTCCATAAAGTTTTGAAATAATACCATAAATGATTGTTTTTGAAGATAGCTCAAGATCAAACGGAGAAATACCATCAAGATCAGCCTCTATCAAAGCTTCATCAAAGGGTAAAAATCCGAGAAATGAAAAATCAGGCAAATTGGTCCTTAAAAAATCCTCATCTTTTTTGCTCCGTATCTTGTTCCCCACTATTCCGATATTCTTAAGACCTATTTCCTGGGCAAGTTTTTTTATATTATTTGCGGTTTCAATACTTCTACGCCCCGGCTCCACAACAATAATCAGCTTATTCACCGCAGTTGCAGTTGCACGGCCCAAATGCTCTATTCCTGCTTCCATATCCATAACCACAACATCATCCCGTGAAAGAACCAGATGGGTTATAAGGGCGCGCAGCAGGGTACTTGCAGGGCAAAGGCAGCCTCCCCCCCCTTTTTTTACAGTTCCCAGGCGCATCAGTTTAATCTGCTCAAATTTTGCAGAAAAAGTGTCCGGGATATCATCCACCTTTGGATTTAGCCTGAAAAACCCCCCCGTGGTACCAGGCTTTGCTTCGGTTCTTTCATAAATAAGATTTCTCATTTCAGAGATGGGCACTATTTTATCGGGATCGGGAATACCTGTTGCTGCGGCAAGATTCGCATCAGGATCTGCATCAACCGCCAAAATATGCTTCCCCTGTTCATTTAACGCCCTTATCAAAAGAGCAGAAAAAGTTGTTTTCCCAACCCCCCCCTTACCACTGACTGCTATTTTCATTTACACATCCTTAAGGTCTATATAATTTTTCCCAAAACAGGCATTTACGCGCCTGCCAGTCTATTTTAAACACCCACATACATTCCCCACAATTTTAGAGTTTACTATTTTCAGGCATCCATTGTAAATCGATTTATTCATTATACCCGAACTTATTAAAAAACTGCCCAAAATTGTCATACTGAACAAAAAAATATCGTAACTATTCAGCCAATATCTACAATCTGATTATAAGAGGTCGTAAAGAAAGAACCTGTTATAGACCTTAAGATAAAGGTTTTGGGTGCGTTATCGGTCGTCGGAGTATTATAATACGCATTCCTCCCTCTGGCCTTCCCAAAATCATTATCTTAAGGTCTATTATAGGCCATCATATGAAGATTTCGACCTGTGCGGTTAGCTTTTAGCCATTAGCGATTAGCTTTTTGATAAAATTGTTCAAGATGTGCGGTTAGCCTCTATCAGTTAGTTATTAACCAAAATGATCACAGGATGTTTTGCTATTACAAGTTTTTTAAAATCTCTCATTTCCACTTTTTTTTAGGCTAACGGCTAACCGCTAATGGCTAACCGCACAGGTTGAATTGACTCAATGGTATGCCAGAAAATGATATAATAAGGTTCAGCTCTGATGGGTTTTTTTTTAACGCTCTTAAATACATTTACACAATTTTAAAATTTTAATCAAATCATACCTGTTGCAATAGACTGAATCAGTGTAGCTGAGTAGTTACAAAAAGAGTTGATTTCCTTTCAGTCTAAAAAAATATTCATATTTTTTTACACAATATAAAAAAAATCGACACAGTCTTTTATGTTTTTTGTTTTTGATGAAAAGTTAACTGGCATAACTTCTTTAATTTAAAGAAGTTATTTGCATATATTGTTTAACTGCTTTTTGGCATGAAGGTTGCTCCCATTGGTATCTAATAATAACTAATAATATTAGTTATTACTGATTTTTTAATTATACATTTAATGTGTCAAGAGATGTTCAACATGAAAAACGATTATTATAAAAGCATTGGAAAAACCATACTCAAGGCAATAATTCTGACTCCGGGAATCCCTTTTATATTAATACTCGGAATTGGGTACTATTACTTTACAACATCCATTCAAACTACCAGCATTGACAATATCAAAAGAATTGTGGAAGACCATCGCCACATGATTGAGTCTTTTATGGATGAAAGAAAGTCGGATCTTGAATTTGTAATGAATTCATACAGCCCTGCGGAGCTGGTTCAACCTGAAAAACTAAGCAAAATTTTATTAGACCTGCAGAAAAAGTCAGATGCTTTTGCAGACCTTGGAATTTTTAATGGAGAGGGTCTGCATGTGGCTTATCAAGGCCCGTACAGACTGAAAGGAAAAAGCTATAAAGATGCTTTCTGGTTCAAGGAAGTCATTAATCGAAATTATTATATCAGCGATATTTTTTTAGGATACAGACAGGTGCCGCATTTTATTATTGCAATGACAAACACAGTTGACGGTGAAAAATGGATAATTAGAGCTTCTATTGATTCTCATATATTTAATAAACTGGTTGAAAAGGTTCGTATAGGCAAAACAGGTGAAGCATATCTTTTAAATACTAAAGGAATTCTCCAGACAGCGTGCCGCTCAGGCGGAAATCTCATGGACAAACCTTTGGATAATATAGACCATATTGAAAAGTACAGCGGTATTAAATCATTTATCAAAAAAGACTTTACCGGAAGAAAATTTGTTTATTCAACCACCTGGCTGAAGAATAAAAACTGGCTTCTGGTGGCAAGACAGGAAAAAGCAGATGCTTTTAGTGCATTCAACGCAGCTCTTTACCTCATAATTACCATACTGGTCATAGGAGGAGTCATTATAACAGCTGTTGCTTTTTATCTGACCACTAGAATTGTAAGGCGTCTGGAACGGGTTGATTTGGAAAAAGAGAATATAAACCAGCAGCTCATCGGAGCCAGCAGACTCGCAGAGCTTGGTGAGATGGCAACCGGATTTGCTCATGAGATTAATAATCCCTTACAGGTAATGAAAAGCGAACAGTCCCTTATGGAGATGATCTTATCTGATTTTAAAGAAAACGGTCAGCTGCCGGAATCTGAAAATCTGAAAGAACTGGAAGATTCCATGAAACAGATAGAAGTTCAAATAGGACGCTGTTCAACGATAACTCAAGCTATTTTAAAATTCGGAAGACAAAAAGATATTTTGGACGCGAAATTGGATGCACAGGATTTTATCCCTGAAATCGTCAACATGGTGACAAATGCTGCGAATGATAACGGCATAGCCATACACCAGGAAATAGAAAATAGACTTCCTCCCATCAAAGGAGATCCGGCACAGCTTCAGCAGGTTCTTCTTAATCTTTTAAATAACGCTATGTATTCAATGGTTGAAAAACATGGAGTTCAGGGTGGTGAGTTATTTATAAAGGCTGAATCCGACGATAACGGTAAAATGAAAATACAGGTAAGGGACAATGGGGTGGGAATAGACGAAGAGAATCTTAAAAAAATATTCTCGCCATTTTTTACAACAAAACCGGTTGGAAAAGGAACGGGTCTGGGACTTTCTGTATGTTTTGGAATTATAGATAAAATGGGCGGTATTATGGAAGTTGAGAGTAAAAAGGGTGTTGGCGCAACTTTTACGATTACTCTCCCTGCTGCAACATAGTATCTAAAGCGGGGTCCCCGCAACCCAAAGATGAAGTTGCAGGAGTCAGTTATCAGTTGTCAGTTGTCAGCGCTGGAGGTTTTTTTGAAATTTGAGGATTTGGAAGTGTGAAAGAGGTCTTCATGCTTATGTGCAGATTTGTATAAACACTACTGACATTTATTAAGAATTAAGGGGATAAAATATGGAAATTTTAAAAATAATGCTGGTGGATGATGAGGAGAGATTCCTTTTAACAACAAAAAAATTATTGTCTAAAAAAGGGTATGAAGTTTTTACCGCATCCAGCGGAGCCGAAGCTTTGGAAAAGCTGAAAAAACAGAATATCCATGTTGTTATTCTGGATGTTAAAATGCCTGAAATGGACGGAATGGAAACCTTAAAGAAGATTAAAAAACATTTTCCTCTTGTTGAGGTTATTATGCTGACAGGGCATGCAACTGTGGAATCGGCGGTGGACGGTTTAAGATCTGGGGCAATCGATTATTTAATGAAACCTGCGGACATAAAAGAACTTATAGAAAAATCAGAAGAGGCTTTTGAAAAAAGGAAGAGGCTTGAAGAAAAAATTCGAATGGCGCAGGCTAAAAGAATAATGAAGTCCCCGCGGCAAATAATCAAGGGCTTATAGGTGCAAAATAAATTTTGAGCAAAAAATTTGCTCTATTATTTTTTTAACCCTTTAAGTTAAAGGAAAAAAAAATGGTTGAGAAGATACGTGTCTTGATGGTTGATGACGAAAAACAATTTCGTGCTACAACTTCTAAAATATTGAGCAGAAAAGGCTATGAAACAACCATGGCCGATTCAGGAGAAGAAGCACTCAAAATTTTAAAAAAATCAAAGCATGACGTTGTTGTCCTTGATATAAAAATGCCGGGAATGGACGGTCGTGAAGCCTTGATGGAAATAAAAAAAATCAGTCCCAACACAAAAGTTATTATGTTAACCGGCCACGGAGGGAGAGATTCAGCCAAAGAGACACTTGCCCTGGGAGCTTATGATTATCTGAATAAACCGTGTGATATTAATCTGTTGTCTTTAAAAATTACCGACGCGTATATGAGCGGCAAAGAAAAAGAAAAGGCAAAAGAAAAAAAAGCCGGTGATATTTTGATTCATCTTGAAGACTACACAGTAATTGACAGTGAGAGCAGTATAAAAGATGCTTTTGAAGAACTGTTAATGACCTATGGAGCTCTCAGGGTAAGCAGCAAAGTTATGGAAACCGGACATCGTTCCCTTTTGGTAATGGATAATAATAAAAAAATAATCGGTGTTGTCAGTTTGACTGATATGATGGAGGGGATGAGACCCGATTATCTTAAAATGCCTAAACCATCCACAGCCGACAGCATGCAGTACTCCCATATGTTCTGGACGGGGCTTTTTACTGCTCAGGTTAAAAATCTGGCAAAAAAAAAAGTAAAAGATATTATGTCAGAGTCTCCACCAAGCATGGATGAAAATACTAATCTCATGGAAGTAGCTGATTTCATGTACACCCAGAATGTCAGAAGAGTGATTATTACCAGTGGTGAAATGGTGGTCGGCGTGGTTCGGGAACAGGAACTTTTTTTTGAAATGGCAAATATCATTTTATAGACTGTTTTATATATACGCGTAGAAATATATAAGCACCGACCTGCTATGGAAAATACCCATTACTGACAGGTAACAATTCGCAGTTAAAAAGGTTATGATTTTTTTAAAATAATCTCTTTTTTAATCAACCGTGAAGTGTCAACCGAATTTTTAAAGGAGATATTAGAATATGGCAGTGGCAGAAAAGAAAAAAGTTACAGGATATGATAAATATGTGGACTGGAAGCTCTTTATAATTCCGGTTGTTCTTTTAATCGTTTTACTCTCGATCCCAACCTCAAATGGGATGAAAGATGTTGGTACAGAATACAAAGTCGGCCCCAATGCAGTTATAAAACTTATTACACAGGAACTGTTTAATCAGAAAATGTCTGATGTGTCCCAGTGGCAGCTTATAACAGCCCAGATTATGGAACGTAACATGCGTATGGGCGCATTAACCAGGGACAGATTTTTAAAACGGAGCTTAAAGTGGTGTGAAAAATATAAGATTCAGGCAGATAAAACCAATTTTGAAAAAGCTATGGCATATGTGCAAGACAACCTGTCTGATCAATCTTTTGCAGAGATAATGCAAAAATCAATGGAATACAGGAGGGATGGGCTTAAATATGAAGAATTAACAGGAAAAGAGAAAGAAGCCGCTGACAAGGGTGCCTGGCAAATAAAGGTGGCTATAGCAATGGGGGTCTTTGTTGTTTTATGCTTTTTGACTGAATGTATACCCCTTCCTGGTGTGGCTTTCTGTATAGGACTGATTCTGGTTTTCACAGGGGTCACCTCCAGAAAAGATGTAGCCATGCTCTACTGGAGTGACGCATGCTGGTTTATTATGGGGAGCCTCATGTTTGCGGCGGCTTTCGTCAAAACCGGAGTGGATAAACGTGTATGCCTGATGATGTTTAAAAAGCTTGCGGTTCCTAATGTAAAATGGATTACTCTGATATTTTTCGTTATCATCTCGCCTCTTGCTGCTTTTATTTCTGATCATGCACTGGCTGCAATGTTTCTTCCCATTGGAATGCTTCTTTATCAAAACAGCCTTACAGATGAAATTCCTGAAGATTTGGAGCTTGCCAAAATGCTGATGATAGCTATTGCCATGGCATGCAATCTGGGCGGCCCCGGTGCTCCTTCCGGCGGGGCAAGGAACGTAATTATGATGACCTATTTAACTGATATGTTCGGCTTTGATATAGGTTATTTTCAATGGGTGACTTACTGTTTCCCCTTTGTTATAATTATGATTCCTGTGGGCTGGGTCATTGTTAACTTAAGATTTAAACCAAAAATTATCTCTCTTGCCCCTGCCATGGAGCAGCTCCAAACAGAAATTGGCCGCATGGGCAAATGGAACAGCAAACAGATCTGGGCGCTAATTATTTTTCTTATTATGATTTTCGGGTGGTTCACTGAAAAAATATTTTTTCAGCTCGGAATATATCCTGTCCGTTTAGGAATTGGAGTAATTGCAGTTGCAGGAGCCATCGCTTATATTCTGACAGGGGTAGTAAACTGGAGAGATTATCAGGAAAAGGTGGACTGGGGCGTGGTATGGCTCTATGCCGGCGCAATAATTTTTGGTAGAACCCTTGACAGCACAGGCGCCGCTTACTGGCTTGCAAGAAGCGTGATAGACACACTTGCTCCCCTGGGGCTGGATTCCGGTCTCCCTCTCATGGGGATATCCAACGGTCTTACGGCGATAATGACCAATTTGATGGCTGACGGACCTGCTGCTGCTGCAGTTGGACCCATAGCATTAAACATGGCCGGTCTTGTTCATCCTGGATCAACCTATCTCCCCTTTATGGCCATGTCCACTGCAATAGCTTCTTCATTTGCCTATTGTTTGATCATCGGAACTCCGCCTAATGCCATTGTTTATGCAAGCGGTTACCTTGAGCCTAAAGACTATCTCAGAGTAGGAATTCCAATATGGTTCGCGGCAAATATAGTTCTCCTGCTCATTACGCTGGTGTACTGGGTCTTCAGAGGTTTTGGAGGGCTTCCTGTTTTTTAAGCAGCTCAAATTGATTTATAGAATAAAGGCACTTTAATTATGCAAGCTGAAAATAAAAATATTACCCAAAGAAAAAAAAGCTTTTTCTACAAAAACGGAAAAATGTATTTCAGCAAAAAGACTGAAAGAAAAATATTTTTTTTACTGACAATTGTTATGCTGATTTTAGGTATATTTGCAAAATGTTAATTAAGGGCTCGCCAAAAAATAACTTAACATTTTAAGCGTCGATCCATCCTGCCTGACTGCGTTACGAAAACGTATAAATATCCTGATATTCCTACGCTTTCGCGCCTTGCCAGGCAGGCGCCTCAACACTTAAAATTGCCAATTTATTTTTTGGCGAACCCTAAGAACTCGATCAAAAATAACTTAACATTTTAAGCGTCGATCCATCCTGCCTGACTGCGTTACGAAAACGTATAAATATCTTGATATTCCTGCGTTTTCACGCCTTGTCAGGCAGGCGCCTCAACACTTAAAATTGCCAATTTATTTTCGA